>NZ_JBKBCT010000165.1:0-658 GCF_050871525.1 Kineococcus auxinigenes
CTGGGCGATCTCCTCGATCTTGGCTAGCGCGTCGATGTTGTTGCCGTCCCAAGAACGGTCGGTCTCGGCGGCGTAGCTGCGCGTGTAGCCTGCCGGCCTCTCCACGTAGTCATCGATGCCGCCCACCATGTTGGTCTTGCCCATCCACGAGCACAGCGCGCGCAGGTGTGAGAGGCGCAGTTCAACGCTGCCCACCGCGAGGTTTCGTTCTGTCACCCAACGCTGCACCAACCATCGCAGGTGCTTCTCCGCCAGGTTGTAGGGCGACATGATGGTGAAGCCGCCCTCACGCAGCTCCACTGCGAGACTGAGCAACATCTGCGCGCGCTGTTTCTGCGAGATCGACGACAGCGCGCGACCGCTGACGCGGGTCTGGCTGTGCGGCTTGTGCAGGTTCTCGCCCGCCAAGACCGCGAATTCCGACTTGAACCGTTCCGGCAGCGAGTAGTTCGCCAGGATCGGCTTGAGATTGATGCGCGTCTGCACCGTGACTCCGAGTATTGGTTGCGCAGCGCGCACGTCCTCGACGCAGGTTTCCCCGCCGGCAACCGCGCCGCACTCACGGAATCCGCACCCCCGTGCTGGCTTCCCCTTTACCCGACCCACCACGGTCGGCTGCCGGTTCCCCCGGCCAGGCCCAACTTCCCCGCCTTTAGCG
>NZ_JBKBCT010000031.1:0-42208 GCF_050871525.1 Kineococcus auxinigenes
CCCCCCCCCCCGCCCCCCCCCCCCCCCCCCCCCCCCCCCCCCCCCCCCCCCCCCCCCCCCCCCCCCCCCCCCCCCCCCCCCCCCCCCCCCCCCCCCCCCCCCCCCCCCCCCCCCCCCCCCGCGCGGGCTCAGCGGCCGGTGCCGGACGCCCCGTCGTCCTCGTCGTCGTCCTGCTCGTCGTCGTCCTCGTCCTCGTCGTCCTCGTCGTCCTCGAGGTCGTCGTCGTCCTCGTCGTCGTCCTCGTCCTCGTCACCGTCCTCGCGCTCGTCCTCGACGTCGTCGTAGAGGACGAAGGGCGTGACCTCGTCGTAGGCGTCGTAGATCGTCTCCTCGTACACCTCGAAGGCGTCGGCGACGCGCTGGTAGGCGTGGGCCACCGCGGGGTCGGCCTCCCCGCGCCGGTCGGCGGCGGCGGCGAGGTGGTTCTCCAGGGCTTCGACGAGACGCGCGAGGGCGGCGCGCGGATCGGGCGTCATGTGCCGACCGTAGCGGAGAGGACCGGCGCGTGACGCGGGTGCGGCGGGAAGATCGCGCGCACCGGTCGGCGGGGGTGGACAATGGGGGCGATGGCCGCTGACACCAGGACCGCCGGGCGCCGCCCGGGCGGCGAGCAGTACGAGTACCGGGTCCTCACCCTGCCCCGGGAGACCAGCAGCGCCCAGGCGCGCCAGCTGCTGACCGAGCAGGCCGAGTACGGGCACTGGGAGCTGGCCCGGGTGCGCCTGTACCTCGGGGGCGCCCGGCGCGTGTGGTTGCGCCGGAAGATCATCCGCGTCGCCCGCACCGGCTGAGACCCACCCCTCCCCTCCCCCGCCCCTCCCTTCGGTGATCATGCACTGTTGAACGCTCCACCGCGCACGAGCACCACGAAGCCGGGCAGGGAACACGGCGCAGGCCGCGTGCGTTCGAGCAGGTACATGCAGATGCATGAACCAGGCGAGGAGCGGTGACCATGCAGTTCGGGATCTTCAGCGTCGGCGACGTCACGCCCGACCCCACCACGGGCCGGACCCCCACCGAGGCCGAGCGCATCCGCGCGATGACGACCATCGCCGAGCACGCCGAGCAGGCGGGTCTGGACGTCTTCGCCACCGGCGAGCACCACAACCGCCCCTTCGTGCCCTCCTCCCCCACGACGCTGCTGGGCTACGTCGCCGGGCGCACCAGCCGCATCACCCTGTCGACGTCCACGACGCTCATCACCACGAACGACCCGGTGAAGATCGCCGAGGACTACGCGATGCTGCAGCACCTGTCCGGCGGGCGCACCGACCTCATGCTCGGCCGCGGCAACACCGCTCCGGTCTACCCCTGGTTCGGGCAGGACATCGGCAAGAGCGTGGAGCTGACGGTGGAGAACTACCAGCTGCTGCGCAGGCTGTGGGACGAGGACGTCGTGACGTGGGAGGGGCGCTTCCGCACCCCGCTGCAGTCCTTCACCTCCACCCCGCGCCCCCTGGACGGCGTGGCGCCCTTCGTGTGGCACGGCTCCATCCGCACCCCCGAGGTCGCCGAGATCGCCGCGTACTTCGGCGACGGCTACTTCGCCAACAACATCTTCTGGCCCAAGGAGCACTACGTCCGGCTGATCCAGCTCTACCGGGAGCGCTACGCCCACTACGGGCACGGCGCGCCCGAGCAGGCGATCGTCGGCCTGGGTGGGCAGGTCTACATGGCGCGCAACAGCCAGGACGCGGTGCGCGAGTTCCGCCCCTACTTCGACAACGCCCCCGTCTACGGGCACGGGCCCTCCCTGGAGGACTTCACCGCCCAGACCCCGCTGACCGTGGGCACCCCCGAGCAGGTGGTGGAGAAGACCCTGACGTTCCAGGAGTTCTTCGGCGACTACCAGCGCCAGCTGTTCCTCATCGACCACGCCGGCCTGCCCCTGGCGACGGTCCTGCGGCAGATCGACCTGCTCGGCGAGCAGGTCGTGCCGGTGCTGCGCCGCGAGTTCGAGGCGCGCCGGCCCGCGCACGTGCCCAGCGACCCGCCCACCCACGCGAGCCGGGTCGCCGCGCGCGACGCCGCCCTGGCCGCAGCCGCCGCCGAGGTCCCGAGCGGGGTCACGAGCGGGGCCGCGGGTGCCTGACGACCCCGCCGGCACCGCCGACCGCGGCCCGGGGCGCACCCGGGCCGCGGTCGAGGCGTGGGAGGCGGTGTTCCGACTGCAGGCCACCCTGCTGCGCCGCTTCACCGCCGACGACGTGTGGGGCGGGCTGAGCGTGCGCGAGTACGACGTGCTGCACACGCTGACGCGCTGCCCCGGCCACCGCGCCCGCCTGGGCGAGCTCAGCGAGCAGGTCTACCTGCCGCAGCCGTCGCTGAGCCGCCTGGTGGACCGCCTCGAGCACCAGGGACTGCTGGCCCGCGAGGCCGACCCCGCCGACCGGCGCGGCGTCGTGGTCGCCCTCACCGAGACCGGTGCGCAGCGGCAGCGGGAGGTCGGCGGCCGGCACGCCGCGTCCATCGCCCGCCACCTGGGCCACGTGGACACCGGAGAGCTGGGCGAGCTGGCCCGCCTGGCGGCACGGGCCCTGCCCCCGGACGCCTGAGCGTGCAGCTCACCAGCGGTAGTCGAGGAACTTCCCGTCGAAGGTGACCACGACGCGGTCGCCGTCCGGGTCGGCCCGACGGGCGATGTCGACCTTGAAGTTGATGGCACTCATGATGCCGTCGCCGAACTCCTCGTGGATCAGCTCCTTCAGCGCCGGGCCGTACACCGACAGCGCCTCGTGGAAGCGGTAGATCGTCGGGTCCGACACCAGCGCGGGGTCGCTGCCGCGGTACGGCTGGTCCTGGAGCGCGGTGACGACCGCTTCGTCCAGGTCCAGCAGCTTCCCGACGAGTCCCGCCTGCTCGGCGGTCACCGGGTGCTGGCCGAGCAGCGCGGCGGTCGTCCACACCAGCGGGGCGCCGAGCTGCTCTGCGATCTGCGCCCAGGTCAGGCCGGCGCGCACCCGGGCGGCGCGCACGGCCGCTGCCGCCTCGGCCTTCGTCGTCACAGGGATCGTCACAGGGATCACGGGGTCCTCCGTCGTCTCGGGTCGTCGCCGCGGCGTCAGCGGGTGGGGGCCGGGACCTCGTCGCGCACGCCGACCTGGGCCGGCACGGTGCGCGTGCGCCCGGTGCGCGCGTGCGTGGTGTACAGGGCCAGGCCCACGAACGTCAGGCCGCCGACGAGGTTGCCGAGGACGGTGGGGATCTCGTTCCACACCAGGTAGTCGCCCAGGGAGAACTCCCCGCCCAGCAGCAGGCCGGTGGGGAACAGGAACATGTTGACGACCGAGTGCTCGAAGCCCATGTAGAAGAACACGATGATGGGCATCCACATGGCGATGACCTTGCCGGAGACGCTGGTGGACATCATCGCGCCGACCACACCGGTGGAGACCATCCAGTTGCACAGCAGACCCCGCACGAACAGCGTGAGCATCCCGGCGGCACCGTGCTCGGCGTAGCCGAGGGTGCGGGCCTCGCCGATCTCCCCCAAGCGGTGGCCGACCTCGCTCGGTTCCACGGAGAAGCCGAACGTCACCACGATCGACATCATCAGCGCGACCGTCAGCGCACCGGCCAGGTTGCCGGTGAACACCAGGCCCCAGTTGCGCAGCATCGAGCCCCAGGTGACACCGGGGCGCTTGTCGATCAGGGCCAGCGGCACGAGCGTGAACACGCCCGTCAGCAGGTCGAAGCCGAGCAGGTAGAGGATGCAGAAACCGACCGGGAACAGCAGCGCGCCGACCAGGGCGTCGCCGGTCTGCACGGTGACGGTGACGGCGAACGCGGCCGCCAGGGCGAGGATCGCGCCGGCCATGTAGGCGCGCACGAGGGTGTCGCGCGTCGACATCAGGACCTTGGACTGCCCGGCGTCGATCATCTTCGTGACGAAGTCGGGGGGGCTCACGTAGGACACGGCGCTCGCTCCGGAGGGTCGGCGGGCCGCGGACGGGCGGTCCGCGGGTGGGCTCGGGCGCCAGCGTGGACGGCTCGTGTTTCCCCGCGGTCAGCCCCGCGTGTCGGGCGCGTCACATCTCGCGCACGGCGTCCGGGCGGGCTGTGAGGGGTCAGGCGGGAACCGCACCGGCGGCGCCCGCCAGCCCCAGCAGCGCACCGGCCAGGCGCACCCCGTCGGCGCGCCGCAGCCGCCGCAGCAGGGCGGGGCGCGGGCCCTCTCGACCCAGGCGCGCGTGGACGGGGGCGGCCACCAGGGCCGTGCTCAGCCCGGCCAGGGCGCTGCCGGCGGCGGCGAGCACGAGCCAGCCGGTCAGCGGCCGCACCAGCAGCACCCACGCCCAGGTCGCCAGGACGCTCGCGTAGACCACCGCCACCACGGGTGCGATCCGCCGCGAGTGGGCGGCGTGCACGCGCGCCCACCCCGGTGCGGCGGCAGCCGCCGCGAGCGCCGGGTAGACCACGGCGGTCACGACCGCCTGGAAGCCGGCGTGCAGCGCGGCACCGGCCAGCAGGGCGCTCAGCGGGTCCACGGGGCGGTGCTCACGCCCCCGCGAACTGGGTGTCGTACAGGTGGGCGTAGCGCCCGCGCAGGGCGATCAGCTCGGCGTGGGTGCCGCGCTCGACGACCCGCCCGGCCTCCAGCACGAGGATCTGGTCGGCGCCGCGCACCGTGGACAGGCGGTGGGCGATGACCAGTGCGGTGCGCCCGGCGAGCGCCTCGTCCAGCGCGGCCTGCACCGCGGCCTCGGAGGCGGAGTCCAGGGAGGCGGTGGCCTCGTCCAGGACGACCACGCGCGGCTGGGCCAGCAGCAGCCGGGCGATGGTCAGGCGCTGGCGCTCGCCGCCGGAGAAGCGGTAGCCGCGCTCGCCGACCACGGTGTCCAGGCCCTCCGGCAGCGAGGCGACGAGCTCGCCGAGGCGGGCGCGCTCCAGCGCGGCCAGCAGCTCGGCGTCGCCGGCGCCGGGGCGGGCCAGTTGCAGGTTGGCCCGCAGCGACTCGTGGAAGAGGTGCCCGTCCTGGGTGACCACGCCCACGGCCTGGCGGATCGAGGCCGCGCTCGTCTCGCGCACGTCGACGCCGCCCAGGCGCACCGCCCCGCCGGTGACGTCGTACAGGCGCGCCAGCAGTTGCGCGAGGGTGGACTTGCCCGCGCCGGAGGAGCCGACCAGGGCCAGGACCTGGCCGGGCTCGATGCGGAAGGAGGTGTCGTGCACCACGGGCACGCCGCCGCGCGCGTCGAGGACGGCCACGTCCTCCAGGGAGGCCAGGGAGACCTCGGAAGCGGCCGGGTAGGCGAAGTCGACGTGGTCGAACTCCACGGTCAGCGGCCCGGTCGGCAGCGGGCGCGGGTGCTCGGGGTCGCGCACCAGCGGCACCAGGTCCAGGACCTCGAAGACGCGCTCGAAGCTGACCAGGGCGCTCATGACGTCCACCCGGGCACCGGCCAGGGCCGTCAGCGGGGCGTACAGCCGGGTCAGCAGCAGCGCCAGGGTGACGATGCTGCCGGCGTCCAGGGCCCCGCCGATGGCGATGAGCCCGCCGACGCCGTAGACCAGCGCCAGGGCCAGCGCGGAGGCCAGCGTCAGGGCGGTGACGAACACCGCGTTGAGCACCGCGGTGCGCACCCCGATGTCGCGCACGCGCCGGGCGGCCAGCGCGAAGGCGCGCGACTCCTGCTCGGGGCGGCCGAACAGCTTCACCAGGGTGGCGCCGGGGGCGGAGAAGCGTTCGGTGGACTGGTTCGTCATGGCCGCGTTCAGCTGGGCGGCGTCGCGCGAGAGGGCGGCCAGGCGCCGGCCCATGCGCCGCGCGGGCACGAGGAACACCGGCAGCAGCAGCAGGGCCAGCACCGTCACGCGCCAGGAGGTGCTCATCATCACCGCGGCGGTCAGCACCACCGCCACCGCGTTGCCCACGACACCGGACAGGGTGCCGGAGAACGCCCGCTGCGCGCCGAGCACGTCGCTGTTCAGGCGGCTGACCAGGGCGCCGGTGCGGGTGCGGTTGAAGAAGGCCACGGGCATGCGCTGCACGTGGTCGAACACGCGGGTGCGCAGGTCCAGGATGAGGTCCTCGCCCAGCGTGGCCGACAGCCAGCGCACCCACAGACCCAGGCCTGCCTCGGCCAGGGCGACCAGCGCGATGAGCAGCGCCAGCACCACCACGGTGCGGCGCTCGCCCGCGGTGACGGCCTCCACCGCACGCCCGGCCAGCACCGGGGACGCCACCGCCAGCACCGCCGTGAGCACGCTGCCGACGACGAACACCGCCAGGCGCGCACGCCGCTCGCGGGCGAGGTCCAGGACCCGGCGCACCGTGGCGCGCGAGACGGGGCGCTGCTGCTGCTCCGCGCTGGTGGCCCGCCACAGCGAGTGCCACGCGGCCGACTCCATCGACACCCCGGCAGGCTAGGCGACGGGGCCGACACGGGCCCGCCGCGCGCGGCGCCCCGGGGCACCGGTGCGCCGCGCGCGGCGGGGCGGACCCTCAGGCGGGGGCGCCGACGTTCATCTGGTCCGGGTGGGAGCCGACGCGGCCGTCGGGGCGGTCCAGGCCGGCGATCTGGGCGACGTCGGCGTCGGAGAGCTCGAAGTCGAAGACGTCGATGTTCTCGCGGATGCGCTGCGGCGTGACCGACTTGGGGATCACCAGGTTGCCCAGCTGCACGTGCCAGCGCAGCACCACCTGGGCGGGGGTCTTGCCGTGGGCGCGCGCCAGCGCGGTGATGGCCGGGTCGTCGATGACGCCCTTGCCGGAGGACAGCGGGCTGTACGCCTCGGTGACGACGCCGTGCTGCGCGTCGGCGGCGCGCAGCTCGGCCTGCTGCAGGAACGGGTGCAGCTCGACCTGGTTGACGGCCGGGACCACGCTCGTCTCGTCCAGCAGCCGGCGCAGGTGGTGCGGCTCGAAGTTGGAGACGCCGATCGCGCGGGCACGGCCGTCGGCGTAGATCTTCTCGAACGCCTTCCAGGTGTCGACGTAGGCGTCGGCCCGCGGCACCGGCCAGTGGATGAGGTAGAGGTCGACCGTCTCCAGGCCGAGGCGTTCGAGGCTGGCGTCGAAGGCGCGCAGGGTCGAGTCGTAGCCCTGCTCGGCGTTCCACAGCTTGGTGGTGACGAACAGCTCGTCGCGGGCGATCCCGGAGCCCGCCAGGGCGCGGCCGACGCCCGTCTCGTTGCCGTAGATCGCGGCGGTGTCGATGTGGCGGTAGCCCGCCTCCAGCGCGGTCTCGACCGCCGGGACGACCTCGTCGTCACCGACCTGCCACACGCCGAAGCCGAGCTGCGGGGCGCTCACGCCGTTGTTGAAGGTGATCGTGGGAACAGCAGGTGCCATGCCGGCCACCCTAGGGCGTGGCCCGCGCACCGGCGCGGGCTCGCGCCCCGGACCCCCCGGGGTACCCACGGCGCGGTCGGTCCGCCCCGCGGCGGGCGGCGGTAGCGTGGCGCCCGTGAGCCCCACCGTCGCCACCACCACCCGCGTCGACCGCGAGGGCCTGCTGGACTTCGTCCGCGGGCGCCACCACGTCGTCCTGCTGACCCACCGCGCCGACGGTTCAGCGCAGATGTCCCCGGTCACCGCCGGGGTGGACGCGGCCGGGCGCATCGTGGTCTCCACGTACCCCGAGCGCGCCAAGGTCGTCAACGCCCGCCGCGACCCGCGCGCCGCGGTGCTGGTGCTCTCCGACGACTTCGGCGGCGCGTGGGTGCAGGTGGACGGCAACGTGGAGGTGCTGGACCTGCCCGAGGCGCTGGAGCCGCTCGTGGAGTACTTCCGCAGCATCTCCGGCGAGCACCCCGACTGGGACGAGTACCGCGCGGCGATGCAGCGGCAGGGCAAGTGCCTGCTGCGCATCACGCCGCAGCGCTGGGGCCCGATCGCCACCGGCGGGTTCCCCGCGCGCCTGGGCGGCTGACCGCCCGGGCCACCGGCGGCCGCGCGCGCTGCGGGCGCGGGCGGCTCACGCGTCGCGCAGCCGCTCCTCCACCGCTCGCACGAGGTCCTCGTCGGGTTGCAGGCCGTGGTCCCGGCGGGCGTGCTCACCGACCTGCGCGAGCACCGCCTCGCGGTCCTGGCCGACGAACTCGTGCAGGCACCCGGGCACCACGTCCCCGCACCGGAACGTCTTCACGCGACCACCCCCCGCTGAAGGGCGGAGTCCTCCACCCCGCCGTCCACTCCCCCGCCGGCGGCACCGGCCAGGTCCAGCACCACGTCCTCCACGCCCACGACACCGACGTAGCGGCCGGTGGCGTCGGTGCACACCATGGGGTCGAAGCGCACCGGCGCCGGCCGGGAGACGGCGCGCGCGGCGGCCTCGGGCACGGCGGTCTCCGGAGCCAGGGTCGTGCACGCCTGCCGCACCCGCGGCTCCTCGCCGGGGTGGGCCCCGGGCAGCACCAGCACTCGCGGCACGTCGCGCTCGTCGACCACGACGACGGGTGCGGGGTCCTCGGCGACCGCGCGCACCGCCTCGGCCACCGTCCGGGAGGTCTTGGTGCGCCGGGCCAGCTGACCGCTGAGCCGGGTGCCCTCGTCGCCGGGCGGGACGGCCGGGCCGGTGCTCAGCACCCGCCGGGCCTGCGGCGACAGCGGCGCGAAGCCCTCCGCCGGCCGGGCCAGCAGGAAGCCCTGCACCAGCGGCACCCCCATGGAGCGCAGCACGTCCAGCTCACCGGGCGTCTCCACGCCCTCGGCGACCACCCAGGCGTCCAGGCGGTCGGCGCACTCGCCGAGGAACTTCACCAGGGAACGCTTGACCGGGTCGCCGTCGAGGCCGCGCACCAGCTGCAGGTCGACCTTGAGGACCTCGGGGCGCACCACGGCCATGCGCAGCAGCCCGGAGTGCCCGGTACCGACGTCGTCCAGCGCGACGCGGGCGCCGCGCTCGCGCAGCGCGGCCAGCGGTGCGCTCAGGGCGCCGGCGTCGTAGTCGGTGTGCTCGGTGACCTCCACGACCACCGACGTCAGGTCGTGCGCGCGCAGCAGGTCCAGCACCCGCCGGTCGCCCAGCGAGGCGGGGGCGGCGTTGACGGTCAGGAAGGTGCCGTGCGGCAGGTGCTCGCGCAGCGGCAGGGCCCGCTGCAGCACCAGCAGGTCCAGATCGGCGCTGCGGCCGAGCGCCCGGGCGGCGGAGAACCACTCCTCGGGCCCGTGCGCGCGACCGCGCACGGGCGCGAAGCGGGACAGGACCTCGTAGCCGGCCACGCGACCGGCGGCCACGTCGACGACCGGGTGCAGCACCGGGTGCAGCAGCTCGGGGCGGGACGCGAGGTCGTCCAGCCGCCCGCGCCAGCGGCCGTGGGCGAACGGCAGTGCCCGAGGTGCTCCCACGTCCGCCCCCTCCCGCTCCTGCGCCGCGCTGCGCCCACCGCAGGCGGCTGCGTCCGGCGTTCCGCGCGAGCATAGTGCTGTGACTGCATGGTCACAGCTCGTGGCGATGCGGCTGCGGGCTCAAGCTCGGCCCCGCACCGGCCGACCAGGGCACGTGACCCCCGCGCGGCCCGGACCCGCCCCACGGCGAACCGGTGCGCTCCGGGCCGGGGCCCGCACCGGGCCGCGCGCCGCCGGCACCGCCCTGGCGCGGGCCGCCCTGGCCGTCCTGGCCATCACCGGCACGGTCGCCGCACCGCTCGCCGGTCCCGCGGCGGCGAGCGCCGCGAGCACCCCCGCGAGCAGCTCCGCCGGCGAGGCCCGTGCCGCCGCCGAGGCCGCCCGCACCGCCGCGCAGCGGGCGGCCCAGCGCGTGCAGGAGGTCCAGGACGCCGTGCAGCGGCAGCAGGACGGCACCCGGAGCGCCGCCTCCGCCGCCGTGGCCGCGCAGGTGCAGGCCCAGCGCGCACGCTCCACCGCCGAGACCACCCGCGCCGACGGCACCCGGCGGGTGCGTGCGCTCTACATGGCCCCGGCCGGCGCCCTGACCGGCAGCGGGACCTACGCGCTGGTGCGCTCCCTGCTGACCGGCACCGACCCCGCCGCGACCCTGCGCGCGCACGAGCTGACCAGCGGGCGGGCCCTGGACGCCGGTGCCCGCGCCGACCAGAGCGCCACCGGTGCGGCCGCCGCCGGTGCCCGCACGGCCGAGGCCGCCGCCGCCGACGCCGACCGCGCCGCCGGGGAGCAGGTGGCCGCGCTGCGCGACCTGGCGGCCCGGTCGGGACAGCTGGAGGAGGCGCTGCAGCAGGCGCAGGACCGGCTGGACGCGCTGGACGCCGGCGCGGCCCGGCTGGAGGCGGCCGAGCAGGCCGCGCGCGAGCTCGCGGCGGCCACCGCCGCCGCCCGCACCGTCCAGGCCTCGGCGGCCGGTGCCGGCGCGGGCGTGCGCGCCGGCGGGGCGCCCGCCGACTACGCGGACCTGTACGCGCGCGCGGCCACGACGTGCCCGGGGATGCGCCCGGCGCTGCTGCGGGCCGTCGGCCAGGTCGAGAGCGGTCACGGCCGGAACGTGGGCCCGTCCTCGGCCGGGGCGATCGGGCCGATGCAGTTCATGCCGGCCACCTTCGCCGCCTACGGGGTCGACGGCGACGGCGACGGGGACACCGACGCGCGGGACCCCGCCGACGCCGTCTTCTCGGCCGCGCGCTACCTGTGCGCCAACGGTGCCGGGGCGGGGCGCGCGGGCGAGTCCGGAGCGCTGTTCCGCTACAACCACGCCGACTGGTACGTGGTGATGGTGCAGCGCATCGCCGACGAGATCGACGCCGGCGCTTGAGCCCGGGGGCGGCGGGTCAGGTGCCGCTCGCGGCGCCGTCCAGGCGCAGCACGGCGGTGCCCTGCAGCGTCTGCACCTCCACCGCGGCGATCTGCTCGCGCGTCAGCGCGGTGGCGCCGCTCAGCCGCGCGTCGTGGCCGGGCCGCGCCTGCCAGGTGCCGATGCGCTGCGGGTTGCCGTCGGTGTCGGTGACGACCAGGGCGTAGGGGTAGGCGCTGCCGGCCTCGTCGTCCGCGTAGGCGCACACCAGGTCCACCTGGGTGCCCCACTCCTCCTCGGTCAGCCGCGCGGTCGCCTGCAGCGGCACCGGCATGAGGGCTTCCATGCGCTGCACCGCAGCCCCGCCGGGCACCTGCTCCCCGGGTTCGGCGGACGCGGACGGGGACGCCGGCGGCAGGGCCGCGGGCGGGGCGGTGGGCAGCAGGGCCACCGCACCGCCGGCCGTGGCCGCGCACGCGGCGGCCACGCCCCCGGCCAGGGCGAGGCGCCGGCGCCGGCGGCGGGAGCGCGCCGCGCGCAGCAGACGCGGCAGCAGCGTGTCCGGCGCGGGCGGCGGCGGGGCCGGCTCGTCCCCGCCCAGGGCCGCGACCACGTCGGCCGGCACGCGCGAGAGCAGCCCCGGCAGCCCCGCCAGGTCCTCCACGGCCGCCCGGCAGGAGGCGCACCCGGCCAGGTGCTCCTCGAAGCCGTCGCGCTCGGCGGGTGCCAGCGCCCCCAGCACGTACGGGCCGGCGTCGACGGCGAACGGATCGCCCGCGGTGTCGTTCACCGGCGGCTCACCCCCATCTCCTGCAGCGCCAGTCTGAGGTTCATCAGCGCGTAGTGGGTGCGCGACTTCACCGTGCCCGCCGGGACGCCCAGCACCCGGGAGGCCTCCGCCACCGAGCGGCCCCGGAAGTAGCACTCGCGCAGCACGGCGCGGTGCTCCGGCGACAGCCGCGCCAGCGCCTGCTGCACCACCCACTGCTGCAGCACCTGCTCGGACTCGTCCAGCACGGCCGTCTCGGGCACGTCCGCGCGCACGCTCTCGCGCCGGGCGCGCGCCGAGCGGCGCTGGTCGATGACCAGGCGGCGCGCCACGGTGAACAGCCAGGCGCGGTTGGAGCCGGTGGCCGGGTCCATCGCACCGGGGTTGCGCCAGGCCCGCAGGAGCGTCTCCTGCACGACGTCCTGCGCCTCGGCGCGGTCGCCGGTCAGCGAGAGCACGAAGCCGAACAGGGCGTCGGCGTGCTCGGAGTGCAGCGCGCGCACCAGCTCCTCGTCGGCGTCGGCCACCGCGTCCCCCCCGCTCCCGGGGCACCGCCCCGCGCGGTGCTGCCCGCACGGGCAACGACGCGGCGGTCCGTCCGGTTCACCCGTGCGCACCTGGTGCCCGCCCGGCGCCCGCCCGGGGCGGGTGCGGCGGCCCTACGGTGGCGCCCGTGAGCATCCCCGAGACGCCGGTGCCGGTGCCCGCGGCGGTGCGCCTCCTGGCCGACGGCGAGGACGTGCACGCCGTGCGGGTCAACCAGCTCGGCGGGGTGACGTTCCGCCTCCGCGGCACCGGCGGGCGGGTCCGCTTCTGCAAGTGGGCGCCGGCCGGGGCGGCGCTGCCGCTGGCCGAGGAGGTGCAGCGGCTGGCGTGGGCGGCGCCGTTCACGCCGGTGCCGCGGGTGCTGGGCTCGGGCGCCGACGCGGACGGGTCCTGGCTGCTGACCGAGGGGCTGCCCGGGGAGTCGGCGGTCGCCCGGCGCTGGCTGGCCGCGCCGGCCGTGGCGGTGCCGGCCCTGGCGCGCGGGCTGCGCGCGCTGCACGAGCGGCTGCCGGTGCGCGAGTGCCCCTTCGACTGGTCGGTGCCGCACCGGCTGGCGCGCGCCGTCGGCGACGTGAGCCGCCTGGGGCCGGCGCCGCCGGTGGAGCGGGCGGTGGTGTGCCACGGCGACGCGTGCGCCCCCAACACGCTGCTGGGCGAGGACGGTGCGGCGGTGGCGCACGTGGACCTCGGCGGCCTCGGCGTGGCCGACCGGTGGGCGGACCTGGCGGTGGCCACGATGAGCTTGGGCTGGAACTACGGCCCCGGCTGGGAGGGGGTGTTCCTCGACGCCTACGGCGTGGCGCCGGACGCGCGGCGCACGGCGTACTACCGGGCCCTCTGGGACGCCGGGCCCTGAGGACGCGGGTACCTTCGGGGTGTGACGCGCACGGCCCGGTCCTGGTCCCCGCGCCCGGCGGACGCGCCGGTGCAGGACGACTCCCCCCACCCCCCGCCCGCGCCCCGGGCCGAGCAGGACGCGGGCGGGTCGCCGTTGCGCGAGTGGCTGCGCGACCTGCCGCTGCTGAGGGCGCAGCCGCCGCCCTTCGCGCCCGCCGACGCTCCCGCCGAGCCGCTGGAGCTGCTGGTGGCGTGGCTGCGCGAGGCGGTGGCCGCCGGGGTGCCCGAACCGCACGCGCTGACCCTGGCCACCGTGGACGCCGCGGGGCGCCCCGACGCACGGGTGCTCGTGCTCAAGGACGTCGCGGACTCGGCGCTGTGGGTCGCCTCCGGCGCCGGCAGCCCCAAGGGGCGCCAGCTGGCCTCGGTGCCGGTGGCGGCGCTGGTGTTCTACTGGCCGCAGCAGGGCCGGCAGGTGCGGGTGCGCGGGCGGGTGCGCGCGGGCGGCGAGCGCGAGTCGGCGCGCGACTTCCTGGAGCGGCCCGCGCACGGGCGCGCGGAGTCCCTGCTGGAGCGGCAGAGCCGCCCGCTGGACGAGGCGCACCTGTCCGACGAGTTCGCCGACGTCGACGACCTGCTGGCCCTGGAGCCGGCGACGGTCTCGTCCACCTGGCGGCTGTGGGGCGTGGACGCCTCGCGGGTGGAGTTCTGGCAGTCCTCCCCCGACGGCCAGCACCTGCGGCTGCGCTACTCGCGCGCCGAGCACGGCGGTTACGACCGGCAGCTGCTGCGCCCCTGAGGCAGCCGCGCCCCGACCCCGCGCGCGGGTCGGGTCAGACCGCGAGCGCCGTCAGCCGCCCGCCGCGCCGCTCGACCGCCAGCGCCAGCCCGAAGGTGCGCGTGAGCAGCTCGCCGGTGAGGACGTCGTCGACCGGGCCGGACGCGACCGCGCGCCCGTCGCGCAGCAGCAGCGCGTGCGTGGTGCCCACCGGGACCTCCTCGACGTGGTGCGTCACGGTGACGGTGGTGGGGGCGGCGGGGTCGGCGGCCAGGGCGGTCAGGCGACGCAGCAGGTCCTCGCGCCCGCCCAGGTCCAGCCCGCCGGCCGGCTCGTCGAGCAGCAGCAGCTCCGGGTCGGTCATCAGGGCGCGCGCGATCTGGGTGCGCTTGCGCTCGCCGTCGCTGAGGGTGGCGAAGGGCCGCTCGGCCAGGTGGGCCACGCCGAGCAGGTCCAGCAGCTGCAGGGCCCGCTGCTCGTCGTCGGGGTCGTAGGCCTCCTGCCAGCGGCCGGTGACGCCGTAGGCGGCGGTGAGCACGACGTCGCGGACCTTCTCCTGCCCGGGGACGGCGCGGGCCAGGGCGGTGCTGGCCAGGCCGATGCGCGGGCGCAGCTCGAAGACGTCCACGCGGCCGAGCTGCTCGCCGAGCACCCGCACGGCGCCGGTGGTGGGGAACAGCCGCGCGGCGGCCACGGACAGCAGGGTGGACTTGCCGGCGCCGTTGGGGCCGAGGACCACCCAGCGCTCGCCCTCGTGCACGCGCAGGTCCACCGCGTCCAGCAGCAGGTTCGTCCCGCGGCGCACGGTGACGGCGTCGAGGCCCAGGACCTCGTCGGCGGCGGGGGCGGTCTGCGCGGCGGGGGGAACGGGCACGGGGGAACCCTAGCCAGCGCGGGCCCCGGGCGCCGCCGGGGGTGGCGGTGCCGTCGTAGGCTGCGGCGCGTGCTGGACCTGCCCCGTTCCGCCCGGCTGGCGGCCTGGGGCACCGGTGTGCTGACCGGTGCCGCGGACCTGGACGTCGCGGTGCGCGCGGTCGTGCGCGACGACGAGCCCCACGCGGTGCGCTGGGGCGAGGGCGCGCCCGCCGCCCCCGGTGCCGACCCGGCCGACGTGCGCGGTCTGCTCGGCGCCCTGCGGGCGGCCGGGTGCGGGCCGCTGCTGCTGGCCCTGCCGGTGCCGGGCGACCCGCGGGACCTGCCGGGACCCGCGGCGGTCAACGTCGCGGCCCTGGAGGCCGGCGAGTGCGTGGTCGCCGAGCCGGCCGGTGCGCTGGGCCGCTGGGCGCTGGTGCCGGAGGTCACGGAGTTCGGCTCGGTGTGGGAGCCGGGGGCGATGGTGACCTGGGCGGTGCTGGGGGCGGCGCCGCGGCGGGCGCCGAGCAGCTCCAGCGTCGCCGACTCCGAGCGGGAGCTGCGCCTGGCGCTGGCCACGGCCACGCAGGCGCTGGCGGGCCTGGACGTGGCGCGCTGGCGCGAGGACGCCGCCGACCGCATCGCCGCGGTGCGCGACGGCGGCCTGGCGCGCGACGCGCTGCCGCCGGGCGTGGCCCCGCGGGCGGCGCGGGTGCTGCAGACCGCGGCGCGGGTGCTGGCCATCGTGGAGCTGGCCACCGAGGACGACGGGGCGGCCGTCACCGGGTTCGAGGCGGCCTCGCGCGCCCGGGCTCTGCGCGAGGTGGCGCAGGTGGCGCGCCGGGCGGTGGTCGCAGCGGTCAACGCGCACGCCGAGCCCGTGCGGCCCTGACGCCGGCCCGACACGGTCCGGCACCCGCGGGCGGGCCGCGGGTGCCGGGCGGGTCAGCCCGCGGTGCGCGCCGCGGCCGGCAGGGACGCCAGGGCCCGGTTCTCCGCCGGCAGTCGGAAGCCCAGCAGCAGCACGGCGTTCAGGACCGTGAAGGCGAGGGCGGTCACCCAGCACGAGTGCACCAGCGGCAGGGCGAACCCCTCGATCACCACGACGACGTAGTTGGGGTGCTTCAGGAACCGGTACGGCCCGCGCACGACCGGCGGCATGCCCGGTACGACGATCACCCGGGTGTTCCAGCGCCGCCCCAGCGAGGCGATGCACCACCAGCGCAGCACCTGGCTGAGCAGCGCCAGCGCCAGCATCGGCCAGCCCAGCGCCGGCAGGAACGGGCGCTCGGCCAGCGCCACCTCGGCCAGGCACGCCAGGAGCAGGCCGGTGTGCAGCACGACCATGGGCCCGAAGTGGCCGCGGCCGGTCTCCACCCCGCCGCGCTCGAAGGACCAGCGGGCGTTGCGGGTGGAGACCACGAGCTCGGCCAGCCGTTCGAGGCCGGTGGCCAGCACCAGGGCGGTGAACAGGGCGGCGGAGCTCACGCGGCGGCCCGCAGCAGGACCTGCTCGGTGCCCACGCCGGGCCCCACGGCCAGCACGAGGGCGTGCTCGCCGGGGCGCCGCTCGGTGGCGGCCAGCACGTGCAGCACCGAGGAGCTGGACAGGTTGCCGACCTGGCGCAGCGACTCCCAGCTGGTGGCCAGCGCCCCCTCGGGCAGGTGGAGGGCACCGCTGACGGCGTCCAGCACCTTCGGCCCGCCGGCGTGCACGACCCAGCGCTCCACCGCGGCCGGGCTCAGGCCCCGCTCGCCCAGCAGGGCACCGACCTCCTCGCCCAGCTCGGCGGCCAGCAGGTCCGGCAGGTCGGGGGCCAGCACGATGCTGAAGCCGGAGCTGCCCACGTCCCACCCGAGGGAGCCGGCGGTGCCGGCGAACAGGCGGCTGCGCGAGGCCAGCACGTCCCAGCCGGGCGTGCCGGCGGCCCGCTCGGCACCGGCCAGCACGACCGCGGCCGCGCCGTCGCCGAACAGGCCGCTGGCGACGAGGTTGGCGGTGGAGGCGTCGTCGTGCTGCAGGGTCAGCGAGCACAGCTCCACCGAGACCAGCACCCCCACCTGGTCGGGGTGCCCGGCCAGGTAGTCGTCCACCCGCGCCAGCCCCGCCGCCCCGCCGGCGCAGCCCAGGCCGAAGGACGGCAGCCGCTTGACGGTGGACCGCAGCCCGCTGCGCACCGCGAGCGCCGCGTCCAGGGAGGGGGCTGCCACGCCGGTGACGGTGGTGAACAGCAGGAAGTCCACCTCCTCCGGTGCCACGCCGGCCGTGGCGAGGGCCCCCTTCAGGGCCCGCTCGGCCAGGTCCAGGCCCACCTCGCCGAAGGCGGCGTTGGCCGCGGTGAACGAGGTGAGCTCCCCGTAGCGCTCCAGCGGCAGGGCCAGGTGGCGCCGCTGCACGCCGCTGGCGCGGTGCAGGCGGTGCAGCAGCTGGCGGCGCGGGCCCGCCGGTGCCAGCAGCGGCACGAGCTGGGCGGAGATCTCCTCCTGCTCGTAGCGGTGCGGGGGCAGGGCGGGCTCCACCGCGACGACCCGGGAGGGGGCGGGTCGGCTTCGGGTCGGCGCGGTGGGCGGCATGGGCCGATGCTGTCTCAGAGGAGCGACTCGTACACCTCGAGGGTGCGCCGGGCGATGGCCGACCAGCTGAAGTCCTGCACGGCGCGGCGGCGGCCCGCGGCCCCGCGCTCGCGGGCGCGGTCGGGGTCGGAGACGGCGTCGGTGAGCGCGGCGGCCAGGTCGGCGACGAACCGGTCGGGGTCGACGGGGGCGCCGGTGCCGTCGGTGACCTGCTCGATGGGCACCAGCCAGCCGGTGACGCCGTCCTGGACCACCTCGGGGATGCCGCCGGTGGCGGTGCCGACGACGGCGGCGCCGCAGGCCATGGCCTCCAGGTTGACGATGCCGAGCGGCTCGTACACCGACGGGCACACGAACACGGTGGCCTGGGACAGGTGCTGCAGCAGCTCCTCGCGCGTCAGGTGCCGGTCCAGCCACACCACGCCGGAGCGCTGCTGCTGCAGGTCGGCGACCAGGCCGGAGACCTCCGCGGCGATCTCGGGGGTGTCGGGAGCCCCGGCGCACAGCACCAGCTGCACTTCCGGGGGCAGCTGCGCGGCCGCGCGCAGCAGGTGCGGCAGGCCCTTCTGGCGGGTGATGCGCCCGACGAACACGACGCTGGGCCGGTCGGGGTCCACGCCGTTGGCGCGCACCAGGTCGCGCCCGTCCACGGGGACCCACTCGGTGGCGTCGATGCCGTTGTGCACCACGTGCACCTTCGCCGGGTCCAGGGCCGGGTAGCTGCGCAGGATGTCGGCGCGCATGCCGGCGCTGACGGCGATGACGCCGGCGGCGGCCTCGAAGGCGGTGCGCTCGGCCCAGCTGGACAGGGCGTACCCGCCGCCGAGCTGCTCGGCCTTCCAGGGCCGCAGCGGCTCCAGGCTGTGCGCGGTCACGACGTGCGGGACCCCGTGCAGCAGGGAGGCCAGGTGCCCGGCGGTGTTGGCGTACCAGGTGTGCGAGTGCACCAGGTCCGCCCCGGCGGTGCCGGCGGCCATGGGCAGGTCCACGCCCAGGGTGCGCAGGGCCGCGTTGGCGCCGGCCAGCTCGGCCGGCTCGCCGTAGGCGGTGACGCCCTCCTCCTGCCGCGGGGCGCCGAAGCAGCGCACGAGCACCTCGGGGCCGCCCTCGGCGGCGCGCAGCGCCCGCACCAGCTCGGCCACGTGCACGCCGGCTCCGCCGTACACCTCCGGCGGGTACTCCCTGGTCAGCAGGTCCACGCGCATGTCCGCTCCTCGTCCTCGCAGCTCGTCCACCGCGCCGCCACGGGGCCCCGCGGCGGCGACGCGCAGGATCTTTCCCCGCGTCGCCCGGGCATCGTGGCGGTCGCGGGCCTATCGTGCCCCTCGTGGCAGCACCCAACGTCCTCGCGATCGTCCTCGCCGGCGGGGAGGGCAAGCGGCTCATGCCCCTCACGGCCGACCGGGCCAAGCCCGCCGTGCCCTTCGGCGGCACCTACCGGCTCATCGACTTCGCCCTGTCCAACCTCGTCAACGCGGGCTACCGCAAGATCGTGGTCCTGACGCAGTACAAGTCCCACAGCCTGGACCGGCACATCTCCCAGTCGTGGCGCATGTCGAACCTCTTCGGCAGCTACATCGCCTCGGTGCCGGCGCAGCAGCGCGTGGGCAAGCGCTGGTACCTGGGCAGCGCCGACGCGATCTACCAGTCCATGAACCTCATCTCCGACGAGCGCCCCGACATCGTCGTCGTGGTCGGCGCCGACCACGTGTACCGGATGGACTTCTCCCAGATGGTCGACGCGCACGTCGCCTCCGGCGCGCCGTGCTCGGTGGCCGCGATCCGCCAGCCCATCTCGCTGGCCGACCAGTTCGGCGTCATCCAGACCGAGCCCGGCTCGTCCCGGATCGCGCAGTTCCTGGAGAAGCCGAAGAACCCGCAGGGCCTGGCCGACTCCCCGCACGAGGTCCTGGCCTCGATGGGCAACTACGTCTTCGACGCCGACGCGCTGGTGGACGCGGTGACCCGCGACTCCGAGGAGGAGGACTCCAAGCACGACATGGGCGGGGACATCGTCCCCGACTTCGTCGAGCGCGGGCTGGCGAACGTCTACGACTTCAAGGACAACGAGGTCCCCGGGGCCACCGACCGCGACCGCGCCTACTGGCGCGACGTGGGCACGCTGGACTCCTACTTCGAGGCCCAGATGGACCTCATCTCCGTGCTGCCGGTGTTCAACCTCTACAACTACGAGTGGCCCATCATCGCCGCGCAGGACTTCTACCCGCCGGCGAAGTTCGTGCACGGCTGGCAGGGCACCTACGGGCACGCGGTGAACTCCATCATCTCCGCCGGCACGGTCGTCTCCGGCGCGCTGGTGGAGAAGTCGGTGGTCTCCCCCAAGGTGCGGCTGGACTCCTGGGCGCACGTCAGCGAGTCGGTGCTCATGGACAACGTGCAGGTCGGCCGGCACGCCGTGGTGCAGCGCGCCATCCTCGACAAGAACGTCGTGGTGCCCGACGACGCCCGCGTCGGGGTGGACCCCGAGGAGGACCGCGCGCGCGGCTTCACCGTCACCGACTCCGGCATCACGGTCGTCGGCAAGGGGCAGACCATCCCCTCCTGACCCGGCAGCGGCCCGCACCGCGCCCGGCAGCCCGCACCGCGCCCGGCAGCCCGCACCGCGCCCGGCAGCCCGCACCGCGCCGCCCCTGTCGCCGGGCGGCGCGGTGCGGCAGCATCCGGGGCATGACTTCCCCCGCACCCGCCGGCGACCGTCCGGTGCGCATCGGCGTCCAGATCCAGCCCCAGCACGCCACCTACCCCGCGATCCGCGCCGCGGCCGCGCGCGCGGAGGAGATGGGCCTGGACATCGCCTTCAACTGGGACCACTTCTACCCGCTGTACGGCGACCCGGACGGTCTGCACTTCGAGTGCTGGACGATGCTGGCGGCCTGGGCCGAGGCGACCAGCCGCATCGAGATCGGTGCGCTGGTGACCTGCAACAGCTACCGCAACCCCGAGCTGCTGGCCGACATGGCCCGCACCGTGGACCACGTCTCCGCCCACGACACCGGCACCGGCCGGCTGGTCCTGGGCATCGGCTCGGGCTGGTTCGAGAAGGACTACGCCGAGTACGGCTACGAGTTCGGCACCGCCGGCGCCCGCCTGGACAAGCTCGCCGAGGACCTGCCGCGCATCACCTCGCGCCTGGGCCGGCTCAACCCGGCCCCCACCCGCCACGTGCCCGTCCTGATCGGCGGCGGCGGGGAGAAGAAGACCCTGCGGATCGTGGCGCAGCACGCCGACGTCTGGCACGGGTTCGGCGACGTGGAGACCATCGCCCGCAAGCACGAGGTCCTCGACGCGCACTGCGCCGCCCTGGGCCGCGACCCCGGTGAGATCGAGCGCTCCGCCGGGGTGGACGTGGCGGACGACCCCGCGGACAAGGGCGAGGCCCTGCACGCCGTCGGCACGCGCCTGTTCACCCTCGGCGTCGGCGGCCCGGACTACGACCTGGAGCCGCTGCGGCGCTGGGTCGCCTGGCGCGACGAGAAGAACGCCGCGCGGGGCTGAGCTACCCCGGTGCGCGGGCCCGTGCAGGGCACCGGGGCCGCGCACCGGGCCGGTAGCCTTCGCGACGTGCCCGGAACCCGCGACGACACGTCCCCGGGCGCTGCGCCCACCTGCGCGCCCACCCTGCTGGTCACCGTCACCGGGGGCGACCGCCCGGGGGTGACCTCCGCGCTGTTCACCGTCCTGGCCGGCACCGACGCGGAGGTCCTGGACGTCGAGCAGGTCGTCGTCGGTGGCGTGCTGACCCTGGCGGTGCTCGTGGGCAGCGCCGAGCCCGCCGCCGTGACCGCGGCGCTGTCCGGCTGGGGCGGGGACGGGCTGGACGTCACCTGCACCGTGCGCGAGCCGGGGGCGCCGGCCGTGCGCCCGCGGCGGCTGCACGTCACGCTGCTGGGCGCCCCGCTGCGCCCGGCGGCGATCGCCCGCACCACCGCGGTGCTCGCCGAGCGCGGGGCCAACGTGGACCGGGTGCGGCGGATGGCCTCGGCCCCGGTGACCAGCGTGGAGTTCGACGTGTCGGTCGACGCCAGCGCCGAGGAGGTCCTGGACCTGCGCCGCACCCTGGCGGCCGAGGCGGCCCGGCACGGCCTGGACGCCGCCGTCTCCCCCGGCGGTCTGGCCCGGATGGGCCGGCGCCTGGTCGTCATGGACGTGGACTCCACCCTCATCCGCCAGGAGGTCATCGAACTGCTGGCCGCGCACGCCGGCCGCGAGGCCGAGGTGGCCGCCGTCACCGAGCGCGCCATGCGCGGGGAGATCGACTTCGGCGCCTCGCTGCGCGAGCGGGTGGCCTGCCTGGAGGGACTGGACGTGGCCGTGGTGCAGCGGGTGCGCGAGGCGGTCGTGCTCACCCCGGGCGCGCGCACGCTGTGCCGCACCCTGCACCGGCTCGGCTTCACGCTGGCGCTGGTCTCCGGCGGCTTCCTGGAGGTGGTGGGGCCGCTGGCCGCGGAGCTGGGCATCGCGCACGTGCGGGCGAACCGGCTGCAGGTAGTGCACGGGCGCTTCACCGGCCGGCTGCTGGGCCCGGTGGTGGACCGCGCGGCCAAGGCCGCCGCGCTGCGGGAGTTCGCCGCCGCCGAGGGCCTGCCGCTGCACCGCACGGTCGCGATCGGCGACGGTGCCAACGACCTGGACATGATCGGCGCGGCGGGTCTGGGCATCGCCTTCAACGCCAAGCCCGTGGTGCGCGAGCAGGCCGACGCCGCGGTCAACGTGCCCTACCTGGACGCGGTGCTGCCGCTGCTGGGCATCACCCGCGAGGACGTGGAGGACGCCGACCTGGCCGACGAGGCCCTGGCCCCGGTGCGCTGAGGTCCCCGCCGCGCGCTGCGGCGCGCGGCGGGGACCACCCCGGCGAGGGGTCGGCGGCGGGCGTCAGCCGGTGACGCTGGCCCAGGTGGCCAGGGCCACCAGCACCGCGACGACGAGGACCATCGAGCCGGCCAGCACCGCCAGGCGCCGGCCGCCCGAGGGCGGGGGCTGCTCGGCCACGGGTCTCAGGAACCCATGGCGTGGAAACCGCCGTCGACGTGGATCATCTCGCCGGTGGTGGCGGGGAACCAGTCGGACATCAGCGCCAGCGCGGCGCGCGCGGGCGGCTCGGTGTCGGTGACGTCCCAGCCCAGCGGGGAACGCTCGCCCCAGGTGCCCTCCAGGGTCTCGAAGCCCGGGATGGAGGTGGCGGCGGTCGTGCGCAGCGGCCCGGCCGAGACGACGTTGACGCGCACGCCCTTCGGGCCGAGGTCGCGGGCCAGGTAGCGGGCGGTGGACTCGAACGCGGCCTTGGCCACGCCCATCCAGTCGTAGACCGGCCACGCCACGCGGGCGTCGAAGGTCAGGCCCACGACCGAGCCGCCGTTCGCCATCAGCGGCAGCGCGGCCACCGCGATGGACTTCAGCGAGTACGCCGAGACCTGCAGCGCGGTCGCCACGCTGGACCACTCGGTGTTCAGGAAGTTGCCGCCCATGGCGTCCTTGGGGGCGAAGCCGATGGAGTGCAGCACCCCGTCCAGGCCGTCGACGTGCTCGCGCACGCGGGACTCCAGCGCGGCGAGGTCCTCCTCGCTGGTGGCGTCCAGCTCCACCACGGGCGCGGGCTTCGGCAGCCGCTTGGCGATCGTGGAGGTGATCTTCATCTGGCGCCCGAAGGAGGACAGCACGACCTCCGCGCCCTCCTGCTGCGCCACGCGCGCGACCGCGAAGGCGATCGAGCGGTCGGTGAGCACTCCGGTCACGAGCAGGCGCTTGCCGTCCAGCAGACCCATCAGGTTCCCTCTCGTCCTTCGTCCGTTGTCAGTCGCTCGGTGCCGGTCGACCGGTGCCGGTCGCTCGGTGTCAGTGGCCCATGCCGAGGCCGCCGTCGACGGGCAGCACCGCGCCGTTGACGTAGCCGGCGTCGGCGAGGAACAGCACGGCCTGCGCGACCTCGTCGACGGCGCCGAAGCGGCCGGCGGGGATGCGCCCCCTGTAGTCGGCCGCGGTGGCCTCGGGCAGCGCGCGGGTCATGTCGGTGTCGATGAAGCCGGGGGCGACCACGTTGGCGGTGATGCCGCGCCCGCCGAGCTCGCGGGCGATGGAGCGCGCCAGGCCCACCATGCCGGACTTGCTGGCCGCGTAGTTCGTCTGCCCGGGCGAGCCGTACAGGCCCACGACGCTGGAGACGAACACGATGCGCCCGCGCTTGGCGCGCACCATCCCGCGCACGGCCCGGCGCGCGCAGCGCCAGGCGCCGGCGAGGTTGGTGTCCACCACGGCGTCGAAGTCGTCGTCGCCCATGCGCATCAGCAGCTGGTCGCGGGTGACGCCGGCGTTGGCGACGAGCACCTCCACGGGCCCGTGCGCCTGCTCCACGGCGGCGAACGCGGCGTCCAGGGAGGCGCCGTCCGTGACGTCGGCGCGCACCCCGAGCAGCCCCTCGGGCACCTCGCCGGAGCGGTGGGTGACCGCGACGCGGTCGCCCCGGGCGGCGAAGGCCCGCGCCACCGCCAGGCCGATGCCGCGGTTGCCCCCGGTGACGAGGACGCTGCGGGGCGCGGAGCCGGTCGCGGGGACCTGGGGGGCGGGCGTGGCGTCGGGCGTGGCGTCGGGCACGGGGAGGAAAGCTAACGCATCGCCCGCCCGCGGCGGTCGGCGCCCGCGGCCGGCGGCTCTGCGCGGGGGCACGTGTCGGACCCAGCGCTTACCGTGGGCCCCGTGCCTTCGCACCCCACCCCCACCGGCGGGCACACCGCTGACGCGGCCCCGCCCGGCGTGTACCGGATCACCGCCGCCCCCACCGCGCACACCGACGACCTCGGCGTGCGCTACCGCAAGTACGTCGTCTCGATGCTCGTGCGCACGGCCTGCTTCGTGCTGTTCGTCGTCGTCGAGCACTGGACCCGCTGGCTGTTCGTGGCCGGCGCGCTGTTCCTGCCCTACGTCGCCGTCGTGCTGGCCAACGCCGGGCGGGAGTCCAAGGGTCCGCCGCCGCAGTCCTTCACCGTGACCGAGGCGCCCGTGCGCGACCTGCCGGCCCTGGAGGCGCGCGTGACCGCGGTGCGCTCGCCCGGCGAGGACTCCCCCGCGGGCCGTCCCGGGGCCGCCTGAGCACCGCCCCGAGGGGCACGCCCCACCGGCGCGGCCGGGGCGGGGCGCACGTCGACCCCGCGCCGCGGCGGTGCGAGACTGGCACCGTGGACACTCCAGCCGTCCCCGCGGCGCCGCGCACGCGCAGCGCCGCCGGGGAACCGGGGCACGAACCGCCGTCCGACCTCGTCTGCAGCGCCCGCGGCTGCACCCGCCCGGCCGACTTCGGCCTGCTGTGGAACAACCCCAGCCTGCACACCCCCGAGCGGCGCAAGACGTGGCTGGCCTGCGGTCAGCACCGCGAGCACCTCGCGCAGTTCCTCGGTGCTCGCGGCTTCCTGCGGGAGGTCGTCGGGGTGGAGACCCTGTCGTCGTGAGCACCGGCACCGCCCCCGCCCCCGCCACCGGTGCGGCGACGCCCTCCGGCACGGGCGCGCGCGGGGTCCTCGGCCTGCTGCGCGAGCCCGGCTGGCGCCGCGGCCTGGCCCTGGCGCTGGCCGTGGCCGCCGTGTGCCTGGTGCTGGGCCAGTGGCAGTGGCACCGCCGCCAGGACCGCCTGGACGCCAACGCACCGCTGGTGAGCAACTACGACGCGGCGCCCGTGGCGCTGGGCACCGTGCTGCCCGCCGACGGCTCGCCGCCGGCCGAGGAGGACCTGTGGACGCCGGTGAGCGTCAGCGGCACCTACGCCCCGGAGGGCACCGTCCTGGTGCGCAACCGCCAGCACGGCCAGGCGGTGGGCTACGACGTCCTCGTGCCGCTGGTGCTGGCCGACGGCACCGCGCTGCTCGTGGACCGCGGGTGGGTGCCCGCCGGCAGCACCAGCAGCGCGCCGGACGCGGTCCCGGCCCCCCCGCGGGGCACCGTGAGCGTCACTGCGCGGGTGCGCGCGTGGGAACCCGCCCGCGACAGCACCGTGCCGCAGGGCCAGGTCGCCTCCATCGCCCCCGGTCCGGTGGCCGAGGTGACCGGCGCCGCCGGCGTGCCGCCGCTGCGCGGTGGCTACGCGGTGCTCGCCTCGGAGGAGCCGACCGCGCTGCCGGCTCCCGCCACCGCCGAGCGCCCCGAGGTCGACGAGGGACCCCACCTGGCGTACACGGTGCAGTGGTACGGGTTCGCGCTGACGGCGCTGGTGGTCTGGGTCGTGGCGGGCCGGCGCGAGCTGCAGGCCCGCGCGCTTCCGGCGGTCACCGGTGCGGACGGCGCCCCGGGAGGTGCCCCGGGAGGTGACGGGGCCGTGCCCGCCGGCTTCCGGTCCCCCGGCGGGCCGCAGCCGGGCAGCGCGCCCGGCGGTGCGGCGCGGCGGCCGGGGGCCGCGACGACCCGGCGCCCCGCGCGGCGAGCGCGGCCCGCGCGCCCGGGCAGCGACGAGGAGGCCGAGGACCTCGAGGTGGAAGCCGGTTCACGCGCACCGCGCTGACGCGGGCGGTTCGGTGGTCAGCGACCCCCCAGCGGTGATGCTGCGTGGAGCACAAGCGACTCTGCGCAACAATGTGGTCATGGACCTCGGCCTCAGCGATCGCGTCTACATCGTCTCCGGTGCCTCCACCGGCCTGGGGCGCTCGTGCGCGCAGGTCCTGGCCGACGAGGGCGCGCTGCTGGTGCTGTCCGCCGGCGACCCGGAGGAGCTGGCCGCCGCGGCCGGCGGCATCGGCGCGCCGGAGCGGATGCTGCTGGTCCCCGGTGACATCACCGAGCCCGGCACGGAGACGCGCCTGGTGGCGGCCGCCAACGCGCGCTTCGGGCGCCTGGACGGCGCGGTGGTCTCCTGCGGCACGCCCCCCACCTCCTCGGTGCTGGAGGCCAGCGACGCCTCCTGGCGCGAGGCCTTCGAGGCGAGCGTGCTGGGCCCGTTGCGGCTGGCGCGGTCCGTGGCCAAGGCGGCCACCGGCGAGGGCGCCTCGCTGGTGATGCTGCTGTCCAGCACGGTGCGCAGCCCCGCGCAGGACGCCGGGGTCGCCAACGGTCTGCGCCCCGGCCTGGCGATGGCCGCCAAGGCGCTGGCCGACGAGCTGGGACCGCGCGGCATCCGGATCAACAACGTCCTGGTGGGGCGGGTGGACGCCGACTCGCCCCTGGAGTTCGAGGAGCCCACCGCCGTGGACGGCGACGGGTTCGAGGCGGTGCCGCTGCGCCGCGCCGGGTTGCCCGACGAGTTCGCGCGCGCCGCGGTCTTCCTGCTGTCGCCGGCGGCGTCCTACATCACCGGCGCGTCCCTGACCGTGGACGGGGGCGCCGACCGCTCGCTGTGAGCGGCCGGCGGCCCCGTCCACGGGCGGGGTTCAGCTCGCCTGCTGCTCCGGCTCGGGGTGCTGCTTGGCGCGCCCCCGGGTGGCGCCTCCCCTGCTGCGCAGCGAGACCTCGCTCTCGCTGAGCAGCCGGTGGACGAAGCCGTAGGAACGCCCGGCCTCCTCCGCGAGCGCACGGATGCTCTTGCCCTCCGCGTAGCCCTTCGACAGCTCCTCGGCGAGCTGCGCACGTTCGGTCCCGCTCAACCGGGATCCCCGCTTGACCGCCTCGGTCACACCGACCTCCTCCACGTCGTCGCCGACCTGCACCATGGTCACCACCCGCGGCGGGATCGGCCACTCGAACGCCGCGCCGGCGCCCGGACGGGCTGCTCGGGGGCGTTCGGCGGGGGCCCTCAGGCCAGGGAGACCAGCTCCGCGTAGGAGGCGTTCCAGAGGTCCTCCACACCGTCGGGCAGCAGCACGACGCGCTCGGGGTCCAGCGCCTCGACCGCTCCCTCGTCGTGGGTGACGAGCACGACGGCGCCCTCGTAGTGCCGCAGCGCGTCGAGGATCTCGGCGCGGCTGGCCGGGTCGAGGTTGTTCGTCGGCTCGTCCAGCAGGAGCACGTTCGCGCTGGAGACCACGAGGGTGGCCAGCGCCAGGCGGGTCTTCTCCCCGCCGGAGAGCACCCCGGCGGGCTTGTCGACGTCGTCGCCGGAGAAGAGGAAGGACCCCAGGACGGTGCGCACCCGGGTGTCGTCGAGGTCCGGGGACGCCGAGCGCATGTTCTCCAGCACGGTGCGGTTCACGTCCAGCGTCTCGTGCTCCTGGGCGTAGTAGCCGATCTTCACGCCGTGGCCGCCGACGATGCGGCCGGTGTCCGGCTCCTCCACCCCGCCCAGCATCCGCAGCAGCGTCGTCTTGCCGGCACCGTTCAGGCCCAGGATCACCACGCGGCTGCCGCGGTCGATGGCCAGGTCCACGCCGGTGAAGATCTCCAGGGAGCCGTACGACTTCGACAGGCCCTGCGCGGTCAGCGGCGTCTTGCCGCAGGGGGCGGGCTTGGGGAAGCGCAGCTTGGCGACCTTGTCCTGGACGCGGACGTCCTCCAGACCGCTGACCAGCCGCTCGGCGCGCTTGGCCATGTTCTGCGCGGCGACGGCCTTGGTGGCCTTGGCGCGCATCTTGTCGGCCTGCGCCATCAGCGCGCCGGCCTTCTTCTCGGCGTTGGCGCGCTCGCGCTGGCGGCGCTTCTCGTCGGTCTCGCGCTGCTTGAGGTAGTTCTTCCAGCCCACGTTGTAGACGTCGATCGTGGCGCGGTTGGCGTCCAGGTGGAACACCCGGTTGACGACGACCTCGAGCAGCTCGACGTCGTGGCTGATGACGATGAGACCGCCGGAGTAGCTCTTGAGGTGATCGCGCAACCAGGCGATGGAGTCGGCGTCCAGGTGGTTGGTGGGCTCGTCCAGCAGCAGGGTCTCGCTGGCGGAGAAGAGGATGCGGGCCAGCTCCACGCGCCGGCGCTGACCGCCCGAGAGGGTCTTCAGCGGCTGGTCGAGGATGCGCTCGGGCAGGTTGAGGTTGGCGCAGATGCGCGCGGCCTCGCTCTCGGCGGTGTAGCCGCCCATGGCCACGAAGCGGGCGTCGAGCTTGGTGTACCTGTCCATGGCGCGGTCGCGGACCCTGGGGTCGTCGCTGGCCATCTCCTGCTCGGCGCGCCGCAGGCGGGTGATCACGTCGTCCAGGCCGCGGGCGGCGAGGATGCGGTCGCGGGCCAGCATCTCCGGGTCGCCGGCGCGCGGGTCCTGGGGCAGGTAGCCGATCTCCCCGGAGCGGGTCACGGTGCCCGAGGCGGGCTGGGCCTCGCCGGCCAGCACCTTCGTCAGGGTGGTCTTGCCGGCGCCGTTGCGCCCGACCAGGCCGATGCGGTCGCCGGCGGCGACGCGGAAGTCCACGCCCTCCATCAGGAGCCGGGCTCCCGCACGCAGTTCGATGTCGGTGGCGACGATCACGGGGGCAGCTCTCAGCGGACGGGGACGTTCGGGGGACGGCACCATCCTAGGGCGTGCCCGCACCCCGCCCGCGCGCCTCGAGCCGCGCGCACGCTCGGGGCCGGACGGAGCCGGTCGCGGTCCGGGTCCGCTACCGTCGCGCCATGCCCTCCCCCCTGCGCCGCTCCCCGGCGCGCGCCGCCGCGCAGGCCCCGTCCGGCGGCGACGTGCGGCGCCCCGCCGGCCGAACCCGCGACCTGGCGCTGGTGGCCGTCTTCGCCGCCCTGGTGGCCGCGCTGGCGCTGACGCCGGCGCTGCCCACGGGCCCGGTGGGCGTGCCCGTCACGCTGCAGACGCTGGGCCTGATGCTGTGCGGGGCGGTGCTGGGGCCGTGGCGCGGTGCGCTGGCCGCGCTGGTGTACCTGCTGATGGGCTTGGCGGGGCTGCCGGTGTTCGCCGGTGGTGCGGCGGGCCCGGCGGTGCTGGCGGGCCCCAGCGCCGGGTTCCTGCTGGCCTACCCCGCCGGGGCGCTGGTCACCGGCGCCCTGGCCAGGGCCGGCGCCCGGCGGCGCGCGCCCGTGGCCGGCCTGGTCGCCGGCTGCCTGCTCGGCGGCGTCGCCGCGGTGTACGCCGGCGGGATCCCCGGCATGGCCCTGGCCGGCGGCCTGAACCTGCACGAGGCGGCGTGGGCGTCGCTGCGCTACCTGCCCGGCGACCTGGTCAAGGTCGTGGTGGCCGTCGTGGTGGCCTCGGCGGTGCACCGCGCGTCCCCGCGCCTGCTGCTGGGCCGCTGACCGGCGCGCGCGGTCGAAGCGTGCCGAGCCGGGCGCCGCGGTGAGCACCGCGCCGTGATCCGCCTGTCGGAGGTGGTGGTGCGCGCCGGGGAGAAGGTGGTGCTGCACCCGCTGAGCGTTGAGCTCACCGAGCCGTCGGTGGCGCTGGTCGGGCCCAACGGGTCCGGCAAGTCCACCCTGCTGCGCCTGCTCAACGGCCTGGTGCTGCCCTCGGCGGGCACCGTGGAGGTGGGCGGCCTGCAGCCCGAGCACGCCCTGGCGGCCGTGCGCCGGCGGGTCGGGTTCGTCTTCCCCGACCCCGACGCGCAGGTCGTCATGCCCACCCCCGTCCAGGACGTGGCCCTGTCGCTGCGGCGGGCCGGCGTGCCGCGCGGCGAGCGGGAGGCGCGGGCGCGGGCGCTGCTGGCCGAGCAGGGCCTGGCGGAGGGCGCCGACGGCGAGGTGCGCCGGCTCTCGTCCGGGCAGCGTCAGCTGCTGGCGCTGACGGCGGTGCTGGCCACCGGCCCGGCGGTGCTGGCGTGCGACGAGCCGACGACGCTGCTGGACCTGCGCAACGCCCGGCGGGTGGCGGACGTGCTGCTCGCCTCGCCGGCGCAGCTGGTGGTGGCCACCCACGACCTGGACCTGGCCGCCCGCACCCGGCGCGCGCTGTGGCTGCACGAGGGGCGCGTGGTCGCCGACGGGCCGGCCGCGCAGGTGGTGGCGGCCTACCGGGCCGGCGCGTGAGGTGGCGGGGGCGGCGGCGCCGCGGGCTGGCGACGGCCGCGCCGCTGCTGGGGCACCTGCAGCCGGGCTCGTCCCGGCTGCACCGCACCGGTGCGGGCGCGAAGCTGGTGGGGGTGGTCGCCGTGGGAGCGGTGACGGGGCTGGCGCGCTGGCTGCTGGCGCCGGCACCGGCCGCGCTGGTGCTGGTGGCGCTGGCGGTCCTGGTCGCAGCCCTCGCCCTCGGCGCCGGGTTGCGCCCGCGCTACCTCGCCGGGCAGGTGCGCTCGCTGGCGTGGGTGCTGCTGGCGCTGGGGGTCTTCCAGGTCTGGTCGAACGGGGCGGCGAGCGCCGTGGCGGTGCTGGCCGGGCTCGTGGGCTGCCTGTGGGCGGCGGCGGTGCTCACCGCCACCACCCCGGTGCCGGTGCTGCTGGACGCCCTGGCCCGCGCGGCTCGGCCGCTGCGCCGGGTGGGCGTGGACCCCGAGCACGTCGCGCTGACGTTCAGCGTCGCGGTGGCCGGTGTTCCGGTGGTGGCGCGGCTGCTGGCCCAGGCCCGCGAGGCCGCCGCCGCCCGCGGCCTGCGGGGCGACCCGCGGGTGGTGCTGGTGCCGGCGGTGGTGCGCACCGTCGCTCACGCCGAGGCGGTCGCCGAGGCGCTGGCGGCGCGCGGGCTGGAGCACGGCGAGGACGAGGCGCTCGAACGCGAGGGACCGCGACGCGAGCCGGGGCCGTCCGCGACGGCGGACGGCCCCGGCTCGGGGGTGGTGCGGCCCAGGCGCTGAGGCGACTCAGGCGTCGAGGTGCTTCAGACGTTGAAGCCCAGGGCCCGCAGCTGCTCGCGCCCGTCGTCCGTGATCTTCTCCGGGCCCCACGGCGGCATCCACACCCAGTTGATGCGGTGCCCGGCGACCACGTCCACGAGCGCCTGCTGCGTCTGGTCCTCGATGACGTCGGTCAGCGGGCAGGCGGCGCTGGTGAGCGTCATGTCGATGGTGGCCACGTTGTCCTCGGAGACGGACAGGCCGTAGATCAGGCCGAGGTCGACGACGTTGATCCCCAGCTCGGGGTCCACGACGTCGCGCAGGGCCTCCTCCACCTCCTCCACGGGGGCGGGGGTCGGGCCCGCCGCGGCGGGGGTGCCCGCCCCGGTGCTCTCGACGCTCTCGGTGCTCTGGGTGGTGGTGTCGCTCACGACGACCTCCGGGGTCTCAGGCGCGGGTGAGGAAACGGTCGTAACCGGTCTCCTCGAGGGAATCGGCGAGCTCCGGGCCGCCCTGCTCGGCGACGCGGCCCTCGACGAAGACGTGCACGAACTGCGGCTCGATGTAGCGCAGGATCCGCGTGTAGTGCGTGATCAGCAGCACGCCGGGGCCGGTGCTCGCCAGGGCCCGGTTGACGCCCTCGGAGACGACCTTGAGCGCGTCGACGTCCAGGCCGGAGTCGGTCTCGTCCAGGACCGCGAACTTCGGCTTGAGCAGCTCCATCTGCAGGATCTCGTGGCGCTTCTTCTCACCGCCGGAGAAGTGCTCGTTGACGTTGCGCTCGGCGAAGGTGGGGTCCATCTTCAGGTCGTCCATCGCCTGCTTGACGTCCTTGACCCAGGTGCGCAGCTTCGGCGCCTCGCCGTCGATGGCGGTCTTGGCGGTGCGCAGGAAGTTCGACACCGTCACGCCGGGGACCTCGACGGGGTACTGCATGGCCAGGAACAGGCCGGCGCGGGCGCGCTCGTCGACGCTCATGGCCAGCACGTCCTCGCCGTCCAGCGTCACCGAGCCGCCGGTGACGGTGTACTTGGGGTGGCCGGCGATGGAGTAGGCCAGGGTGGACTTCCCGGACCCGTTCGGGCCCATGACGGCGTGAACCTCACCGGAGTTGATGGTGAGGTCGACACCGCGGAGGATCTCCTTGGTGCCGCCGTCGGCCTCGTCGACCGTGACGTGCAGGTCGCGGATCTCCAGCGTGGGCATCAGTTCTCCTCGGTGCTGCTCGCGCCGGCCAGTGCGGTGGCGGCGAGCTCGGTCTCGATCGTGGTCATGAGGCGCTCGGAGATCTCCGGCACGCCGATGCGCTCGACGATGCCGGCGAAGAAGCCGCGCACCACCAGGCGGCGGGCCTCCGCCTCGGGGATGCCGCGCGCCTGCAGGTAGAACAGCTGCTCGTCGTCGAAGCGGCCGGTCGCCGAGGCGTGGCCCGCCCCGACGATCTCGCCGGTCTCGATCTCCAGGTTCGGCACCGAGTCGGCGCGTGCGCCGTCGGTGAGGACCAGGTTGCGGTTGAGCTCGTAGGTCTCGGTGCCCTCGGCGGCGGCGCGGATGAGGACGTCGCCGATCCACACCGCGTGCGCGTCGTCGCCCTGCAGGGCGCCCTTGTACTCCACGTAGCTCTTGCAGTTCGTGGCCTCGTGGTCCACGAACAGGCGGTGCTCCAGGTGCTGGCCGGCGCCGGCGAAGTAGACGCCCAGGGCCTGCGCGTCGCCGCCGGGGGCGGCGTAGCGCACGTTGGTGGACACCCGCACCGCCCCGCCGCCGAGGCTGACGGCGATGTGCCGCACGCGGGCGTCGCGCCCGACGAGGACGTCGTGCTGGCCGACGTGCACGGCGTCGGCGTCCCACTCCTGCAGGGTGACGACGGTCAGGTCGGCGCCGTCGCCGGCGCGCACCTCCACGCCGCCGCGGTGGGCGCCGGAGCCGGTGTGCGCCAGGACGACGAGCGCCTTGGCGTGGCGGCCGGCCTCCACGACCAGGTGCCCGGAGGTGGTGGCGCCGGCGGTGCCGCGCACCGTCACCAGCACGGGGGCGTCCAGCTCGGCCTCGGCCGGGACGGAGATCAGGTGCGCGTCGGTGGTGGTGGCCCACCCGGCGGCCGCGGCCCGGTCACCGGGGGTGAACGCCGTGCCGGCGCCCACCTCCTGCAGCGTGCCGGTGCGGTGCACGACCGCGTCCGGCGCCGTGACCTCCACCTGGGCGGAACCGGCCGGGCCGGCCTCGAAGAGGGGGGCGAACTCGCGCAGCGGCGAGAACTTCCACTCCTCCTCGCGGCCGGTGGGCACCTCGAAGTCCGCGACGTCGAAGGACGTCACGCGCTCGGCGCGGCTGGCGTCGGGCACGACGCCGGCGCCGTGGCTGTGCGCCCGGGCGGCGTTGGGGGGCGTGGTGGCCACGGCCTCGGTCTTCGTCTCGTCGACGGCGGTCATCAGCCGACGGCCCCTTCCATCTGCAGCTCGATCAGGCGGTTCAGTTCCAGCGCGTACTCCATGGGCAGCTCGCGCGCCACGGGCTCGATGAAACCACGGACGATCATGGCCATGGCCTCGTCCTCGGCCATGCCGCGGCTCATGAGGTAGAAGAGCTGGTCGTCGCTCACCTTGGAGACGGTCGCCTCGTGCCCCATGACGACGTCGTCCTCGCGGATGTCGTTGTAGGGGTAGGTGTCCGAGCGGGAGATGGTGTCCACCAGCAGGGCGTCGCAGCGCACCGTGGAGGCCGAGTGGTGCGCGCCCTCCAGGACCTGGATCAGGCCGCGGTAGGAGGTGCGCCCGCCACCGCGGGCGATCGACTTGGAGACGATCGAGCTGGCGGTGTGCGGCGCGGCGTGCACCATCTTGGCGCCGGCGTCCTGGTGCTGGCCCTCGCCGGCCATCGCGATGGACAGCGTCTCGCCCTTGGCGTGCTCGCCCATGAGGTAGACCGCCGGGTACTTCATCGTCACCTTGGAGCCGATGTTGCCGTCGATCCACTCCATGGTGGCGCCCTCGGCGGCCGTGGCGCGCTTGGTCACCAGGTTGTAGACGTTGTTCGACCAGTTCTGGATGGTCGTGTACCGAACGCGGGCGTTCTTCTTCACGACGATCTCCACGACTGCGGAGTGCAGCGAGTCGGACTGGTAGATCGGCGCGGTGCAGCCCTCGACGTAGTGCACGTAGGAGCCCTCGTCCGCGATGATCAGCGTCCGCTCGAACTGGCCCATGTTCTCGGTGTTGATCCGGAAGTAGGCCTGCAGCGGGATGTCGACGTGGACGCCCTTGGGCACGTAGATGAACGAGCCGCCCGACCACACGGCGGTGTTCAGGGACGCGAACTTGTTGTCGCCGACGGGGATGACGGAGCCGAAGTACTCCTTGAAGAGCTCCTCGTGCTCGCGCAGGCCGGTGTCGGTGTCGACGAAGATGACGCCCTTCTCCTCCAGGTCCTCGCGGATCTGGTGGTAGACGACCTCCGACTCGTACTGCGCCGCGACGCCCGCGATGAGGCGCTGCTTCTCCGCCTCGGGGATGCCCAGGCGGTCGTAGGTGTTCTTGATGTCGGCCGGCAGCTCGTCCCAGCTGGTGGCCTGCTTCTCCGTGGAGCGCACGAAGTACTTGATGTTGTCGAAGTCGATGCCGGTCAGGTCCGAGCCCCAGTTGGGCATGGGCTTGCGGTAGAAGAGCTTCAGCGCCTTCAGGCGCAGCTGCAGCATCCACTCCGGCTCGGACTTCTTCGCCGAGATGTCGCGGACGACCTCCTCGGACAGCCCGCGGCGCGCGGTGGAGCCGGCGCTGTCGGAGTCGGCCCACCCGTAGCGGTACTTGCCCATGTCCTCGAGCTCGGGCGGTCCCGCCAGGTCGGTGGTCTGGGTGTCAGACACGGTGTCGGTCACAGTCGTCGTCCTTCCGTCGGCGTCTGGTTCCCCGCGGTGGTGACGGCGAGGGGAGTCTGGTGCGGGCCCCGCTGGGGGGCCTGGTCCTGAGGGGCCCGCTGCGGCGGGCCGTGCGGGACGTGCGTGGTGCACACGTGGTCGCCGTGGGCGAGCGTGGCCAGGCGCTGCACGCGCGTGCCCAGGACGCGCTCGAAGGCGCGCCGCTCGGCCTCGCACAGCTCGGGGAAGGCCTCGGCGACGCGGCGCACGGGGCAGTGCCCCTGGCACAACTGCGTCCCCTCGGCCCCTGTTCCGCTGCCCACCGGCCGTGCGGAGGCCGAGAAGCCCTGCGCGGCGAGCGCCGCGGCCAGGGCCTCGACGCGCTCGGCGGTGGAGGCGCCGGCAGGGACCGCGTCCGACAGGCGCGCCTCGAGCGCCGCGAAGCGCTGCTCGGCGAAGGCGGCCACGGCCTGGGGGCCCTGCACCTGGGCCAGGTAGGTCAGCGCGGCCAGGGCGAGGTCGTCGTAGCCGGCCGCCAGGGAGTCGTGCCCGGCGGAGGAGACGACGAACTCGCGGGCGGGCCGACCGCGGCCGCGGCGCTGGGCGGCCCGCGGCTCGCGCGCCTCGAGCACGCCCTCGGCGACCATCGCGTCCAGGTGCCGGCGCACCGCGGGGCCGCTCAGGCCCAGCAGGGCGGCGATGCGGGTCGCCGGGACGGGGCCCAGCTCGGCCACGGCGGCGTGCACGCGGGTGCGCGTGCGCAGGTCCGCGTCGCTCCGCTCCCCCCCGGTGCGCGCGGCCCCGGGTGAGGTCACCCTCACCATTTCCACAACACCCATGTTATCTAAATGGGGGCTCGGCCGGAACCGGGGGCCGGGTGACGCGGGACACCACGGCGCCGTGCCGGGGACTACTACCTCGGCTCGTAGAATCGTGCCCCGTGGCCGCCCCCTCCTCCCCCGCCCCCGCGCCGGGCGACGCCGCGGACCTCGCGGTCGAGGCGCGCGGGCTGCGCAAGGACTACGGCGGCACCGCCGTCCTGGACGGGCTGAGCTTCACCGCGCGCCGCGGGCGCGTCACCGCGCTGCTGGGCCCCAACGGCGCCGGCAAGACCACGACCGTGGCCTGCTGCGAGGGCCTGCGCCGCGTCGACTCCGGCACGCTGCGGGTCCTCGGCCGGGACCCCGCGACCGACGGCGCCGCCCTGCGCCCCCGGGTGGGCGTGGTCCTGCAGGACGGCGGGCTGCCCACCGGGGTGGGCGCGCTGGAGGCGCTGCGGCACCTGGCCGGCCTGCACAGCGACCCGCTGCCGGTGGGGCCGCTCGCCGAGCGGCTGGGCCTGACGTCCTTCGCCCGCACCCGCGTGCGGCGCCTGTCCGGGGGGCAGCGCCAGCGGCTCGCGCTGGCCTGCGCCCTCGTGGGCCGCCCCGAGCTGCTCTTCCTGGACGAGCCGAGCACCGGGCTGGACCCGCAGGCGCGCCTGGCCGTGTGGGACGTGGTGCGCCAGGCGCGCGACGCCGGGGTCGCCGTGCTGCTCACCACGCACCTGATGGAGGAGGCCGAACGGCTGGCCGACGACGTCGTCGTGCTCGACCACGGCCGCCTCGTGGCCGCCGGCTCCCCCGCCGAGCTCACCCGGTCGGTCGCGGCGCTGACCTTCACCGCCCCCTCCGGCCTGCCCACCGCCTCCCTGGAGGCGGCGCTGCCCGCCGGGGCCGTCGTGTCCGAGCCCGAACCGGGCCGCTACGTCGTCAGCGGCGTGCCCGCCGACCCGCGCACCGCCGCCACGGTGACGTCCTGGTGCGCCACCCACGACGTGCTCGCCCAGGGGCTGGGCACGTCCCGCCGTACCCTCGAGGACGTGTTCCTCGACCTCACCGGCCGGACGCTGCGGTGAGCGGCGCCGGCGTGACCGCCTCCCCCGGGCGCAGCGGACCGGCCGGCACCGGCGCGCCCGGGCCCGCCCTGGACCTGACCCCCCGCGGCACCGCCGCCCCCCTGTGGCGCCGCACGCTGCGCCAGGCCGGGCTCGAGGCGCGCATCGCGCTGCGCAACGGCGAGCAGCTGCTGCTGACCCTCGTGCTGCCCGTGATCGTCCTGGTGGCCGCGGTGCGCACCACCGCCGTGGACCTCGGAGACGGCGACCGGCCCTCCCTGGCGCTGGCCGGGGTGCTGGCCGTGGCCGTGGTCTCCACCGCGTTCACCGGCCAGGCGATCGCCACCGGCTTCGACCGCCGCAACGGCGTGCTGCGCCTGCTGGCGACCAGCCCCCTGGGCCGCGGCGGCCTGCTGGCCGGCAAGGCCGGGGCGGTGGCCCTGCTGGTGGCGGTGCAGCTCGTCGTCCTGTGCGCCGTGGCCGCGGCCTGCGGGTGGCGGCCCGACCCCATGGGCCTGCTGGCCGCCCTGCCCGCCCTCGTCCTGGGGTGCACGGCCTTCACGGCCCTGGCGCTGCTGCTGGCCGGCACCGTGCGCGCCGAGGCGACCCTGGCGGCCGCCAACTTCGTCTGGGTGCTGCTGCTGGCCGGGGGCGGGCTCGTGCTGACCTCACCCGTGCCGGCCCTGACCTCCGCGCTGCCCTCCGGGGCCCTGGGGACCGCGCTGCGCAGCGCCCTGACCGAGCACGCCGTGGCCGCCGGCCCGCTGCTCGTCCTCCTCGCGTGGACGGCCGCCGCCGTCGCCGCGTCCGCCCGATGGTTCTCCTGGGAGTAGTGAGCACGTGGGACTGACCTCCGCCCCCGCAGGCGTGGACACCCGGCCCGGCGCACCCGCGCGCGCGCTCGGCACGTGGGGCGGCTTCGTGCTGCTGCTGAACGTGCTCGGCGAGTGCCTCATCGTCGTCACCGGCGGCGTGGTGCGCCTGACCGGTTCCGGGCTGGGGTGCCCCACCTGGCCCGAGTGCGTCCCCGGCTCCTACACCCCCGTGGTGGTGCAGGAGGAGGGCTTCCACAAGTGGATCGAGTTCGGGAACCGCACCCTCACCGGGCTGGTGGGCCTGCTCGCCCTGGCCTGCCTGGTGGTCGTGTGGCGCAACCGGCGCCGCGACCTGCTGCCGTACGTGGGGCTGCTGATCTTCGGGATCCTCGCGCAGGCCGTCATCGGCGGCATCACCGTGCACACGGACCTGCACCCCGGCGTCGTGATGACGCACTTCCTGGTCTCCACGCTCCTGGTGACGGCCTCCACCGTCCTGTGGCGCCGCGGCCTGCAGCCGCCCGGCCCCCGGGCGCCCGTGGTGCGCCGCGAGGTGCGCGGCGCCGCGTGGCTCGCCGCGCTCGTCCTGTACGCCGTCGTGGTCGTCGGCACCGTCGTCACCGGCTCGGGTCCGCACTCCGGCGACGCCGACGAGCCCGCCCGCTTCGGCCTGGACCCGCAGTCGGTCAGCTGGCTGCACGCCGACCTCGTCATGGCCTACACGGGCCTCCTGGTCGGCGTCCTGGTGGCGCTGCGTGCCACGTCCGCCCCCCGCCCCGCCGTCCGCGCCGCCTGGCAGCTGCTGCTCGTGACGCTCGCCCAGGCCGTCGTGGGGTACGTGCAGTACTTCACCGACCTGCCGTGGGTCCTCGTGGCCGTGCACATGGCCGGCGCCTGCGCCCTGGTCGTCTTCCACGTCCGCCTGCTGTGCGCGCTCACCGCACCCCGCGACGCGCTCTCCCCGACCACGGTCCCGGCTGGATCCCCCGCCTGATCCCTCGCGACGGGGGCGCGCCGTGGTTGCGCCCGCGCCCGGGTGCTGGGATGTGCTGGTCGCCGGGCTCTCCGCCCGCGCCGGCACATCCCAGCACCTCTCGCGTCCGCGCAGCGCGGGCTCCGGACGCCCGGCGACCAGCACATCCCAGCACCCTCCGACCTCACCTTCGTGCGCGTAGCGGGTGCGCAGAGCCCCCCGTATCCGTCCCCTGCACCACGCCGGCGCCATCGGCCAGCGCTCGAAGGGGTGGGTCGCCTCGGCACCGGCACGTGCGCAGGGTGGCGGCGGGTGCGGAGGTCGGCGTCCGGAGCCCGCCCGCCCCACGCGGGTGAGGCGGTGCACCCGGCAGCGGGCGGAGAGCCGGCCGCAGCACCCGCCGCCGCCCCGCCAGCCCGACCACGCCGATGCACCACGGGAACGCGATGCACCCCGGAAACGCGACGAGCCCCCGCCGACCGGTCGACGGGGGCTCGTGCGCGGGAGGTGTCAGAAGGGCCAGGCGACCCGCAGGAAGGGGTCCACCGCCACGGCGAGCGAGAGCAGCGTCAGGTACGTGATGGAGCCGTGGAAGACGCCCATGGGGCTGATGCGCTTGAGCTGCTCGGCGGTGCCGGCGTCGCGGCCACCGGTCTCCTGCTCGAAGCGGCGGGCGCGACCGTGCAGGGCGATCGTCTGGGCCAGGAAGCCGGCGCCGAGCAGCAGGGCCGCGACGCCGTAGAGCACGCCGGCACCGCCCACGGGCACCAGCAGCAGCGAGCAGAGCACCATCGCCACGGTGTAGGCGACGATCTGCCGGGAGACGGTGGTGGGACGGGCCACGACGGGCAGCATGGGCACCCCGGCGTTCGCGTAGTCCTCGCGGTAGCGCACCGACAGGGGCCAGTAGTGCGGTGGCGTCCACAGGAAGATGACGCCGAAGAGGACGAACGGCGCCCAGGCCAGGCTGCCGGTCACCGCCGTCCAGCCGATGAGGACCTGCATGCAGCCGGCCACGCCGCCCCAGACGATGTTCTGGGAGGTGCGCCGCTTGAGCAGCAGCGTGTAACCCACGATGTACAGCGCGATGGCCGCCACGGCCAGCACGGCCGACAGGACGTTGACGAAGGCCACGAAGAGCGCGACCGAGGTCAGGCCGAGCGCCGCGGCGAAGACCAGCGCCTGCCGCGGGGTCACCGCCCCGGTGACCAGGGGGCGGTTGGAGGTCCGCTTCATGACCGCGTCGATGTCGCGGTCGAAGTAGCAGTTGAGGGTGTTGGCGCACCCGGCGGCGAAGGCGCCGCCGACGAACGTGGCGAGCACCAGGCCCAGGGGCGGCAGACCGCCTGCCGCGAAGACCATGACGGGGATCGTCGTGATGAGCAGCAGTTCGATGATGCGCGGCTTCGTCAGTGCGAGGTAGGCCGCGGCGCGCGGGAATCGGCTGGGTCCCCGGCGAGCCCCGCGCCGGCGCCCCACCAGGGGCCGCGAGTGCGCGGGGGCGTCGGAGGGACGCGGGTCGACGACAGTCACAGGATCCTCTGGGCGAGGCGGCAGCGGGCACCGGCGATGCTACGCCTCTATTACGTCGTGTCGTTGTCCGGGGCGCGTCGTGGCGCGGAAGGGGCCGCGGACCGGCCGTGAGCTGCGCCACGCCGGGCTGAGAGTAGGCTCGACACGCAGTGATCCGCCGGACCGTCCGTCGCCGCCCCTGGCGGGGGCCTCGGCCGGCACCACTGACGACGACCGCGGGCGGACCGGGTCCCGGCGCAGCCCTGCGGGCCGCGTCGCCGGACCGCGCCGGGGACCGGTGACGGCGCCGGGGACGAAGACGCAGACAGAGAGCGGACCACGGCCGGTTCCCCCACCGCCCCGGCGGCGCTGGACGGTCAGCTGGTTCGCACGGGAGGAGACACGTGAGCCAGCAGAGCCTCGAGTGGAGCGATCTCGATCGCAAGGCGGTCGACACCGTCCGCGTCCTGGCGATGGACGCCGTGCAACGCGCGGGCAACGGGCACCCCGGCACGGCGATGAGCCTGGCCCCCGTCGCCTACACGCTGTTCCAGAAGCTGATGCAGCACGACCCGGCGACGCCGGACTGGACGGGGCGCGACCGCTTCGTCCTGTCCTGCGGCCACTCCAGCCTCACCCTCTACATCCAGCTGTACCTGGCCGGCTACGGCCTGGAGCTGGACGACCTGAAGGCGCTGCGCAAGTGGGGCAGCAAGACGCCGGGTCACCCCGAGCACGGCCACACCGCGGGCGTGGAGATGACCACCGGCCCGCTGGGCCAGGGCATCTCCTCGGCGGTCGGCATGGCGATGGCCGCGCGCCGCGAGCGGGGCCTGTTCGACCCCGAGGCCCCGGCGGGCACCAGCCCGTTCGACCACTTCGTCTACGTGCTGGCCTCCGACGGCGACATCCAGGAGGGCGTCTCCGCGGAGGCCTCGGCCATCGCGGGCGTCCAGGAGCTGGGCAACCTCATCGCGGTCTACGACGCGAACCACATCTCGATCGAGGACGACACCGCGATCTCGCTGGCCGAGGACACGGGCAAGCGCTACGAGGCCTACGGCTGGCACGTCCAGACCCTGGACTGGACCAACGGCGGCGAGGGCCCCTACACCGAGGACGTGCAGGGCCTGTGGGACGCGCTGCAGGCGGCGAAGGCGGAGACCACCAGGCCGTCGATGATCGTGCTGCGCACCACGATCGCCTACCCGGCGCCGAACCTGCAGAACACCGGCAAGTCGCACGGCTCCGCCCTCGGCGAGGACGAGGTCCGCGCCACCAAGGAGGTCCTGGGCTTCGACCCCGAGCAGACCTTCGAGGTCCCCGAGGACGTCATCGCCCACACCCGCGCCGCCCGCGAGCGCGGCAAGGCGCTGCGCGAGCAGTGGCAGGGCTCCATGGACGCCTGGCGCAAGGGCGCCGGTGAGCGCGCCGAGCTGTTCGACCGGGTGAGCACCCGCACCCTGCCCGCCGGCTGGGAGCAGGCGCTGCCGGTCTTCGAGCCCGGCAAGGCCATCGCCTCGCGCAAGGCCTCCGGCGAGGTGCTCAACGCCCTGGCCCCGGTGCTGCCGGAGCTGTGGGGCGGCTCGGCCGACCTGGCTGAGTCCAACCTGACGAGCATGAAGGGCGAGCCGTCCTTCCTGCCGGCCAGCCGCACGACGAAGACGTGGGACGGCAACCCGTACGGGCGCACCCTGCACTTCGGCATCCGCGAGCACGCGATGGGCGCGATCCTCAACGGCATCGCCCTGCACGGGGGCACCCGCCCCTACGGCGGCACCTTCCTGGTCTTCAGCGACTACATGCGCCCGTCGGTGCGCCTGGCCGCGATCATGAAGCTGCCGGTGACGTACGTGTGGACGCACGACTCCATCGGCCTGGGCGAGGACGGCCCGACGCACCAGCCGATCGAGCACCTCGCCTCGCTGCGCGCCATCCCGGGCCTGGACGTCGTCCGCCCGGCCGACGCCAACGAGACCGCGTGGGCGTGGCGCACGATCCTGCAGAACACCGACCGCCCGGCGGGCCTGGCCCTCTCGCGCCAGAACCTGCCGACGTTCGACCGCTCCCAGCCCGGCTGGGGCGCGGCCGAGGGCGTCGCCAAGGGCGGGTACGTCCTGGTGGAGGCCTCCGCGGCGACGCCGCAGGTGATCCTCATGGGCACCGGCTCGGAGGTGCAGATCGCCGTGGCCGCCCGCGAGAAGCTCGAGGAGGCCGGCATCCCCACCCGCGTGGTGTCGATGCCGTGCCGCGAGTGGTTCGACGCGCAGCCGCAGTCGTACCGCGACACCGTCCTGCTCCCGCAGGTCAAGGCGCGCGTGTCGGTCGAGGCCGCCATCGCGCAGGGCTGGCACGACCTGGTCGGCGACGCCGGCCGCGTGGTCAGCATCGAGCACTTCGGCGCCTCGGCGGACTACCAGGACCTGTACCGGGAGTTCGGACTGACGGACGAGGTCGTCGTGACCGCCGCCAAGGAGAGCCTGGCCGGTCTGCAGTGACCCACCCCCCGCGGGGCCGCCCCCCCCCCCCCCCCCCGGCGCCCCGGACCCGCTGCTGCTGGGCGCGTGCGCGCTGGTCGGCGCGTTCTGCGGCGACAACCTCACCTACGCG
>NZ_JBKBCT010000166.1:0-648 GCF_050871525.1 Kineococcus auxinigenes
GAGCCGCAATTTCCTGCCCGGGATGGACATGCCAAACCACGATAATTGAGTCTCGGGTTTCAAGCACAACGGAACGAATAGGCTCGCCTTCGGACGGCTGAACATACTCGGCTACAGAAAATATTCTCGATTCAACAGTCATCGGAGATCCCTCTTTCACAGTGCCCCCAGACAGGCTGGATATGAGTTCTAACTCGAATTTGAACGGGAGGCTGGTCGTGCGGTCGTGCAGTTGCCGATGAGCGTGTCGGCTGCTGCCTCCTTGCCCACCAGCGAACTCACGTCCGTTGCGGCCATCCAGAAGGTCTTGCCCGAGCGCGGCTCATAGGTCGCGGGATCGAACACGCCAGAGGGGCCGAACATCGGCGGCTTGATTGGTCATGGCTCCATGCCTTTGTCGTTACGGTCTTCATCGTCGGCATCCTGACGCACGGCGGGCAATTGCTGGAGCAACGCCGGCAGCCATTCCTGTACCGTCTCCCACACCACATCGAGGTTGATGTCGAAATAGCCGTGAGCCATGCGATTACGCATATTGCGCATGCTGCGCCACGGCACGTCGGCATGCGCCTGGGTGAACTCGACGTAGCCATCCATCACCTTTGTGGCCGCCTCGCCGATGACGATCAGGCTCATGATGACGGCCTG
>NZ_JBKBCT010000032.1:0-40773 GCF_050871525.1 Kineococcus auxinigenes
GAAGCCGAGCGCGCCGCTCGAGAAGAAGCCGAGCGCGCCGCTCGAGAAGAAGCCGAGCGCGCCGCTCGAGAAGAAGCCGAGCGCGCCGCTCGAGAAGAAGCCGAGCGCGCCGCTCGAGAAGAAGCCGAGCGCGCCGCTCGAGAAGAAGCCGGTGCGGCGGAGGCTACGGCTGCACCGCAAATCGAAACTGCTCTAGAAACCGAACCCGAGAGCCCTGCCGCTGCCGAACTGCCCCCGGGACTGGGGAGCGTTTCCGACGCCGAGGGTTCGGTGAACGCCTTCACCGCCGGCCTCGGCGGAACCCACCCCAACGTGGACCAGACACCGGTGGAGGCGGTCGACGCGGCCGTGGCCCTGGCCTACGGCCGGCTCGGGGTGAAGGCGCAGGACGCCCAGGTGCTCGAAGCCGCGATGGACCTGCTCGGTTTCCGGCGCCGTGGTGTGAAGGTGCAGCGGGCCTTCAAGGAATCCACGCAGCGCGCCAAGAAGCGGATGCGGGCGGCGGGCGTGAAGATCTCCTGAGCCGGGCCTCCGGGTCCGCGGTCGGGGGGTGAGCCCGACCGCCGCCGGACCCCGCGGCACCCGCGGATCCTCGGCTGGGGGCACCTCCGGCCCGCGGTCGAGCCGCGTCACCAGTGGTGCCGGGGCGGGCGCCGGCGTCGACCTCGGCACGGCGCCTCAACCGGCGACACCACTCTGCTGCGCGCGCTCGGCTGCCTCCGCCTTGACCTCATCGACCCGGCCCATCCCCACCTCACCGGGGTCCGGCTCCGCCCAGTAGGCGTTCCACGCCTCGGCGATCTTCATCGCCAGTTCCGGAGTGGCCACCGAGCCGAGGAAGTCGTCCAGGTCGGAAGGCTCGTCCCCGCGGCGCAGGTGGAGGGTGTGCCCGGTCTCGCGGCCCACGCGCATGCGCAGTTCGGTGTGCTGGCTCATGGCGACAGCCTGTCGTGCTCCGCAGTGGGCGGCGACCGCAGCAGCACCTGGATCTCAACTGTCGGCCCCGGCCGTCCCGGCTCCTCGGGCGCTTCGAGGCCGGGCGAGCGCCGGAGCGGGCCGGTGGTCGGGCCGCGGTCTCGTGTCGAGGGGGTCCGTGCGCCGCTCGCGGGAGCGCCGCGGGCCACGGGTGTCACCAGCCGCGGAACTGCACCGGTGCGCCCAGGTGGGCGGTGAACTGCGCGCGCTCGTCCTCGCTCGTGGGCCGGGGGCGTCCGGAGGGGACGTCCACCATGACCATGCGGCTGCGGGCGACTGCTGCCACCAGCGCCTGATCGCCCTCCTGCGCGACCGCCTGGTAGGCCACGTCGACGCTGCTGCTGCCCAACCGGGTCGCCCAGACGTGGATCGTGAGCCGGTGGCGGCCGTAGATCAGCGGAGAGCGGTACTCCACCTCGTGGCGCACCGCGAGCAGCGCACGGGTCGATATCCGCCCGTCGGTGCCCACGCCCGCGGCGGGGAACGCGGTGAAGCGGGCGTCCTCGAAGAAGCGCAGGAAGGCGGTGTTGTTCACGTGCCCGAAGGCGTCCACGTCCGACCAGCGCAGCGGGGTGGGGACCGGCACGGCGTGCGGGGGCCGCAGGTCTTCGACGGTGCTCACGGGCGCAGTCTGCCCGGCTCCGGGCGTCGGTGGGCAGGGACGTCGTGCGGCGCGGCGGGGAATACCTGACCGTCCGTCCACGTTGCAGCCTGAAACACAGGGTGCATGTGAGCCCTTCGACGAAAGGCAGTGCGTGCACTCTCCCTCGACCTCCCCCTCCCTGCCGGCGGAACTCGGCCGGGACCCGCTCCAGCAGCTGCTGCGGCAGGGGAGTGCCGACGGTTTCGTGGACGCGCACGACGTGCGCAGCGCGTGCGAGGACGCTCAGCTGCCGCTCAAGCGCGTGAAGGCGGTGCTGCGGGCCTTCAGCGACGCCGGCGTGATCGTGACGGTTCCTGAGAGTGCAGCAGGTGCGCCCGTCGTCGGTCGCGCCGTCCGCACGACGGCGAACGCCTCGGGAGCGGTCGCGGCGCGCGCGACGCCGCCGAGCACGAGGCCGACCCCGACGACGCAGGTGCTGGACGAGCCGCGTGGTGAGGCCCTGGCCGCTGCGGCCGACAGCAGCCTCGAACAGGGCAGTGCAGTGGTCATCGTCACCGACGGCGAGGACGACGACGGTGAAGGTGCACCCGCTGCGCAGTTGACCACTGCCGGCGCCAGCGGGGACCCGGTCAAGGACTACCTCAAGCTCATCGGCAAGGTCGCCCTGCTCACCGCCCTCCAGGAGGTCGAGCTCGCCCAGCGCATCGAGGCCGGTCTGTTCGCCGAGCACCACCTGCACTCGGGGAGCACGAGGGACCGGGCCTCCGAGCGGGAGCTGTGGTGGATCGCCGAGGACGGCCGCCGGGCCAAGAACCACCTGCTCGAGGCGAACCTGCGCCTGGTCGTGTCCCTGGCCAAGCGCTACACCGGCCGCGGCATGCTCTTCCTGGACCTGATCCAGGAGGGCAACCTGGGCCTGATCCGCGCGGTGGAGAAGTTCGACTACACCAAGGGCTTCAAGTTCTCCACCTACGCGACGTGGTGGATCCGCCAGGCCATCACCCGCGCGATGGCCGACCAGGCCCGCACCATCCGCATCCCGGTGCACGTGGTGGAGGTGATGAACCGCCTCGCCCGGGTGCAGCGCCAGTTCCTGAGCGACCTGGGCCGTGAGGCCACTCCGGAGGAGCTCGCCAAGGAGCTCGACATGACCGCGGAGAAGGTCGTGGAGGTCCAGAAGCACGGCCGCGAGCCGATCTCGCTGCACACCCCCCTCGGTGAGGACGGGAGCTCTGAGCTCGGTGACCTCATCCAGGACTCGCAGGCCGTGGTCGCTCTCGACGCGGTCAGCTTCACGCTGCTGCAGGAGCAGCTGCACTCGGTGCTGGACACCCTCTCCGAGCGCGAGGCGGGCGTGGTCTCGATGCGCTTCGGGCTGACCGACGGGCGGCCGAAGACGCTGGACGAGATCGGCAAGGTCTACGGCGTCACGCGTGAGCGGATCCGCCAGATCGAGTCCAAGACGATGTCCAAGCTGCGCCACCCCTCGCGCAGCCAGGTGCTGCGCGACTACCTGGACTGATCGGCGCCGGGGCCGCACCCGTCCACGCCGGATCCCCCGGACGACGTTCGAAGCCCGCCGCGCCCGCCCGGGGTTGAGAGGCTGACCCGGTGAGCACCTCGAACACCACGCCCTGGGCCGTGACCCCTGCCCGTGCCGAGGACCGGGCCGCGTGGGAACGGCTGTACCGCGCCTACGGGGCCGTCGCCGGGGAGGACCTCGGCGCCGGGCACCTGGCCCGGGTCTGGTCGTGGATCGAGGACCCGGGCGCGCAGACGAGGTGCCTGCTGCTGCGCGCCGGTGAGCGGGCGGAGCCCGTCGGGCTGGCGCACTACCGGCTGTTCGAGCGGCCCCTGGCCGGCTCCACCGGCTGCTGGCTCGACGACCTGTTCGTCGAGGAGGGGCAGCGGGGCCGCGGGGGTGCCGGCGCGTTGCTGGAGCACCTGGCCGCCCTGGCGACACGGCACGGTTGGAGCACGGTGCGCTGGACGACCGGTGAGGCGAACCCCGCCCAGGCGCTGTACGACCGCCTCGCCCGGCGCAACCCGGTCATCACGTACGACATGGCGCCTGCAGGTGCGCGCCGGTGACGGCGCCCACCCCAGGGGCCGGCGGGTACGAGGTGCTGACCGATCTGCTGCTGCCCGCCTGGGACGCGTGGTTCCACGATCTCCGCACGGCCCGGCCGGGCACGTGAGGACCGCGCGGCCGCCCTCGGGCGGCCGCCAGCCGGCGGGCGAGGGTGGACTCGCTCCACACCGCGCCGCGGCCGTCCCCGTGGCCGGCTAGTGCTCCGCCACCGTCTGGTCGTGCTCGTCGACGCGCAGGTCCAGCACGGAGTCCAGCTCCACGGCGGCGCCGTCCTCGTCCTGGACCGTCCGCAGCCACACGGCGCCGTCCTCCACGGCCAGGGGCGTGCCGGTCACGCTGCGGCCGTCGGCCAGCCGCACGGTCAGGTGCACCGGCGCCTCCGGGTGCACGCGGTGGTCCTCAGCAGCGTCCCGCAGGCGCTGCACGATGCGCGGTTCGATCACGCCGGCCTCCTTCGGACAGGAACCCCTGCCGAGCGCCACGGACGGCACCCGGCGGCTGCACCCTGCTGGACAGCACCTCCCAGAGTGCGCCCTCGCAGCCCGCGGGGGAACCCCGTCGAGGACCGTGCCCCAGGAGTTCACCCGCCCGAAACCCTGCGGCGCCCGACGGTTCCCGGCCGGCGTGCCGTCCGCTCAGGAGTCCAGTCGCTCGACCGCCCAGCCGTCGCGCGCAGCGGTCCGCAGCACCGCGCACCCCAGGGCCTCCACGCGCAGGCCCTGCTCCGCGCCGGCGGACGTCAGCAGGTCCGTGCCCGGGCCCGTCACCCGCACCGCCTGGTGCGAGTGGTTCAGCACGAACAGGTGGTCGCCCGCGGCACCGCGCCGCCGGACCACCTCGACGCGCTCGGGCAGGGGACCGTCCAGCACCGGCCGCGCCCCGGCCTGCTCGCACACGGAGGTCAGCCACCGCCGCAGCGAGTCCTCCTGCAGGAACGTGGAGACGTAGTGCGCCACGCCCCCGCCGACGCGGTGGCGGGTCAGCGCCGCCTCACCGGCCAGCTCGCCACCGCCGTACGCGGCGAGCACCTCGGCACCTTCCGGCACGACGAGCTCGCTCCACACCCGGCCCCGCAGCGACGCCTCGCCGTCCTGGTGCAGCTGCACCTCCTCGTCGGCCGCCAGGGGGTGCAGCTCCTCCACGCGCAGGCCCAGCAGGTGGCGCAACCGGCCGGGGTACCCGCCGGGGACCACGTGCAGGTCCGCGTCGGCGTACCCGGTGAACGGCCACACCGCCAGGTGCCCGCCGCCGGTGACGTGCTCGCCCAGGCGGCGCACCGCCTCGTCCGTGACGGGGAACAGGCTGGGCACCAGGACCAGGCGGTAGCGGGACAGGTCCGCGTCGGGGGCGGCGAAGTCCACCGCGTACCCGGCCTGCCACAGCGCCCGGTGGGCGGCGCGCACGGCCGTGGAGTAGTCGAGCAGGTCGCTGGGCAGCTGGCTGGTGTCGGTGGCCCACCAGCCCTCCGCGTGCCAGAGGACGGCGACGTCCGCCTCGACCACCGGCCCGTCGGCCGGCGGTTCGGCCACCTCGGCGATCGAGGCCAGGACGCGGCCGAGCTCCTCGAAGCCCCGGAACGAGCGGGAACCCGCCCCGGCGTGCGGGACGATGCCGCCGTGCCAGGCCTCCGAGCCGGCGGCCGGTGCGCGCCACTGGAAGAACAACGCCCCCTGCGAACCGCGCGCCACGTACGACAGGGAGTTGCGCAGGACGCGGTCCGGCGCCTTGTGCGCCCGGCGCCCCGGCACCGTGGAACTGGTGGAGCTCTGCTCCATGAGCAGCCACGGGCCGCCCCCGGCGAAGGAGCGCGTCAGGTCCGCACCGTAGGCGGCGTGCGCCTCGCCGTCCGGGCCGACCGTGTCCAGGTAGTGGTCCACCGACACCAGGTCCAGCTCCGCCGACCAGCTCCACTGCTCCAGGTGGTTCCAGGTGGGCAGCATGAAGTTCGTCGTCACCGGGGCCGTCGAGCCCGCCGCGCGGATCACGTCGCGCTGCTCGCGCATCGCGTCCAGCATCTCGTCGGAGCTGAACCGCTTGAAGTCCAGGGCGTGCGCGGGGTTGGCGATGTACTGCGTCGCCCTCGGCGGCAGGACGTCCTCCCAGGAGGAGTACCGCTGCGACCAGAACGCCGTGTACCAGGCCCGGTTGAGCTCGGTCAGCGAGCCGTAGCGCCGCTGCAGCCACCGGCGGAACGCCGCCGCGGCGTGCTCGCCCCAGTCGAGCGTGCCGTACTCGTTGTGCACGTGCCACGCCAGCAGCGCGGGGTGCTCGCCGTACCGCTCGGCCAGCCGCTGCGCGATCGTGCGGGCGGCGCTGCGGTACGCGGGTGCGCTGACCGCGTACGTGTCGCGGCTGCCGTGGCTCAGGCGCACCCCGTCCGGGCCGACGGGCATCGCGTCGGGGTGGGCGCGGGTGAACCACGGCGGTGGGGACGCCGTCGGCGTGGCCAGCACGACGCCGATGCCGCCGTCGTGCAGGGTCCGGAACACGCGGTCCAGCCAGCCGAACTCGTACACGCCCTCCTCGGGCTCCAGTTCGGCCCACGAGAAGACGCCGATCGTGGCGGCGTTCACCCCGGCCCGCTGCATCAGCGCGACGTCCTCGGCCCACACCTCCGGCGGCCACTGCTCCGGGTTGTAGTCGCCGCCGAACAGGAGGCGGTCGGTGCTGAGGCGGCGTGCGGGGGAGGGCAAGGGTTTCTCCAGAACGGGTCAGGACGGGGAACGGGGTGCAGGGCTCAGCCCTTCAGGCCGCCGCTGATGAGGTCCAGGCGCCAGAAGCGCTGCAGCAGCAGGAGCAGAGCGATGAGCGGGACGATGGAGGCGGCCGCGCCGACGACGGCCAGCGAGTACAGGGCCGGCTCGCCCGATCCCTTCGCCAGCAGCGTGTACAGGCCCACGGTGAGCGGGTACCTGCGCTCGTCCGACAGCATCACGAAGGGCAGCAGGAAGTTGTTCCAGATGCCGACGAACTGCAGCATGAACACCGTCACCATGCCGGGCACGAGCATCGGAACGGCGATCGCGGTGAAGGTCCGCCACTCACCCGCACCGTCGATGCGGGCGGCTTCGAGCGTCTCGGTGGGCACCGCCGCGGACGCGTACACGCGCGAGAGGTAGATGCCGAACGGGGAGATGATCGAGGGCAGGAGCACCGACCAGTAGCTCCCGGCCAGCCCGATCTTCGTCATGAGCAGGTACTGCGGGATCGCCAGGGTGATGCCGGGCAGCAGCACGCCGCCCAGGACGGCGTAGAAGACGGCGTCGCGGCCCGGGAACTCGTACTTGGCCAGCGCGTACCCGAACGCGGTGGACACCAGCGTCGACAGGACGGCGCCGGCACCGGCGAACACCAGGCTGTTCAGCCCCCAGACCAGGAACTGGCCGTCGCCGTAGGCGAAGAGGTCCCGCAGGTTCTGCAGCAACCCGGTGCCCGGGGCGAAGGTGAAGGTGGAGAACAGCTCCCCCGGCGACTTCGTCGAGGCGATGAGCACCCAGGCGACCGGTACCAGGCAGTACACCGCACCCAGCAGCAGCACCAGCGTGGGCACGACCCTCGTGCCCCGCCCCCGGTGCGGGGTCAGCGCCCGGGGGGCGGTGGGCCGGGGAGCCTCAGGCGCGTGCAGGGTGGCCATCAGGCCTCCCCGAACGCACGCCGCTGGGTCAGGCGCAGCAGGACCACGGACACCAGGAGGGTGCCCACGGCCAGCAGCACGGACGCCGCCGCCGCCAGGGGGAGGTCGTCGCGGGTGAAGGCGTCGCGGTAGATCGTCATGAGGGGCACCCAGGTCTGGGAGATGGACGTCGTCATGGGGCGCAGCGTCGTCGGCTCCCCGTACACCTGCAGCGTGCCGATGAGGGCGAACAGGCCGGTCAGGACCAGTGCCGGCACCACCAGGGGCACCTTCACGCGCAGGGCGAGCTGCAGTTCGGAGGCACCGTCGATGCGGGCGGCCTCCTGGATCTCGGCGGGGATGCCGCGCAACGACGTGTAGATGATGATCATGTTGAAGCCGACGCCGCCCCACACCGCGATGTTGGCGACCGACCCGTACAGCGGTGCTCCGGACAGGAAGGGGATCTCCCCCAGGCCCAGGGCCCGCGTCACGTCGCTGAAGGGGCTCGTGGTCGGCAGGTACAGGAACCCCCACAGCAGCGAGGCGATCACCCCCGGCACCGCGTAGGGGATGAAGATGGCCGTGCGGGAGAACCGCTTGGCCCGCGTGGTCGTGGCGTCCAGCAGCAGCGCGAACAGCAGCGCCAGCCCCAGCGTCATCGGCACCGCGATGATCCCGTACACCGTCAGCCGCCCGAAGCCCTCCAGGAAGTCGCTGCTGGTCAGCGCGGCGGCGTAGTTGTCCAGGCCGACGAACGTCTCCTCCCGGCGGCCGAGCGGCCCGGGCCCGCTGACCCGCAGGCCCCGGAGGCTGAGGTACACCGCGTACCCGATGGGGATCAGCAGGAAGGCGGTGAACAGGACCAGCCCAGGGGCCATGAACAGGTACGGCGCCGGGCTGCGGCGCCGTCGGGCGGGCGCCGCCGCGTCCCGGGCTGCGGCGGTGCTCATCAGCCCTCGCTGACCGTGAAGCCGGACTTCTCCATGTCCGCCACCACGGCCTCCTGGGTCGCGGCGAGGGCCTCGGTGAACGAGGTGCCGTTGGTCACCGCGTCGTTGAAGGCGTCCTGGAAGGCGCTGTTGGCGACGTTGACGTTCGGGCCCCAGCTCACCTCGGGGACGGTGTCGCTCGCGATGCGCCGGGCGACCTCCCAGTAGTCGGCCTGCTGCGGCGACTGCACCGGGGGATCGCTCTGGAGGGTGAGCTCCTGCCCGGACAGCGAGGCCGGGTACTGCCCCGCGCTGATCTGCGCAGCCGAGCCCTCCTCGCTGGTGTTGATCCACGCCGCGAACTCGGCCGCCTCCTCCGGGTGCTCGGAGGAGGTGGTCACCACGACCGCCGACCCGCCCTGGAAGGAGACCGCGGAGTTCCCGGGTTCCCACTGCGGGAAGGGGGCCAGCGCCCACTGCCCGGCCTGCTCGGGCACCACGCCGTTGATGACGCCGTTGGCCCACAGCGCCGAGGGCCAGGACAGGACCTTCCCGGCGGCCAGCTTCGCGTTCCACTCAGGGGTCAGCAGCGGCTCGGCGTCCACGACTCCGCGGTCGACGAGGTCCTCCCAGTAGGCCGCGACCTCGCGCGAGGTCTCGTCGTCGATGCTCACCTGCCACGCGTCGCCGTCCACGGTCCACCACTGCGAACCGGCTTGCTGCGCCATGGCGGCGAACGCCCCGAACTCCCCGGGGGCGAAGGTCGCCAGGGTGGACTCGGGGTCCTTCGCACGCACCTGCTCGGCGACGGTGCGGAACTCCTCCCACGTCGTGGGCACGCTGATGCCCAGCTCGGCGAACCGCGCAGCGTTGTAGACCATGGCTTGCGGGCCGACGTCCTGCGGGATGCCGTAGACGGCGCCGTCGAACTCCACCTGGCTCCACACGCCGTCGGTGAACTCCTCGGCGACCCCGTCGACGTGGTCGGAGACGTCCTGCGCCACGCCGCCGACGATCATCGCCGGGAGGGTGTCGTACTGCACGACGGCCACGTCCGGGGCGTTGCCGGCCCGTGTCGCCGTCAGGAGCTTGGCGCTGGAGTCGGTGGACCCGCCCGCGTCGGTCTTGCGGACCTGCACGTCCGGGTGGGAGGCGTTCCAGGCCTCGACCATCCCGTCCTGCGCCGTGCCCCACGCCCAGTACTCCAGCGTGATCGGGCCGTCGGCGGCCGTCCCGCCACCGGGCTCCCCGGACGAGCAGGCCGTCAGGGACAGGGCCAGTGCCCCCGCTGCGAGGCTGGCGATCGTCCTGCGCTTCATCACATCTCCTTCGACGTGGGTGTCCAGCGGCTGGCTGGCGAAGCGCTTCGACAGCGCCGAGGCTAGAGCTTCGAGGTAGTGCCCCCGCCTGTCAAGGATTCCCCCGCGCAGGTACGTTCCCCAGGACCGCTCGTCAAGCGGTCCTTGCCTGTCCAGGGGCGGTACGCGTAGCTTCCTCGGAGAAGCGCTTCGACGATCCGCCCCTCCGCCGGCACGGCTGCTGCGGAACCGGCGCGAACAGGGGGACCCGCGTGGCCACCATCGCCGACGTCGCCGGTGCCGCCGGTGTCTCCGCCAGCACCGTCTCCTACGTGCTCAGCGGCAAGCGCGCCATCTCCGCGGCCACCCGTGCGCGCGTCGAGAAGGCCATCGGCGAGCTGGGCTACCGACCGCACGCCGGCGCCCGGGCGCTGGCCTCGCGCCGCACGGGGGCGATCGCGCTCGTGATGCCGCTGCACCAGGGCGCCGACCTCGGCGTCGTCATGCAGTTCGTGCGCGCCGTCGTCACCACGGCGCGCACGCACGATCACGACGTCCTGCTGCTGACGCAGGAGGAGACCGCCGGCCTGGAACGGGTCACGTCGGCCTCGCTCGTCGACGGCCTCGTCGTGCTGGACATCGGCAGCGACGACCCGCGCGTGCGGGTGCTGGCCCGCCTCGGCCGCCCGACCGTGCTCGTCGGCGTGCCGCGCGAGCCCCGGGGCCTGGCCTGCGTGGACTTCGACTTCGCCGGTGCGGCCCGCAGCGCCGTGGCGCACCTGAGCGCGCTGGGGCACCGCCGCATCGGCCTGGTCGGGGCCACGCCCTCGTCGGTGCGCCGCCGCGCCGGGTACGCCGACCGGCTGCGCGAGGGGTTCCTCGCCGCGGCGGACCGGGCCGGTGCGGCGACCGCGAGCGAGCCCTGCGAGGCGACACCGGCCGGGGCCCGCTCCTGCCTGGCCGCGCTGCGCCGGCAGCTGCCGGACCCCACCGCGCTGCTCGTGCACAACGAGGCGGCCCTGCCCCACCTGCTGGCGGCCCTGGCCGAGGAGGGTCTTCGGGTGCCGGACGACCTCTCGCTGGTGAGCATCAGCGCCCCCGGGGTCGCGACGCACCCCCTGACCGGCCTGGACGTGCCCACCGGCGAGATCGGCCGGGCCGCCGTGGAGATGCTGCTGGAGCGCGTGGACGGGCCCCGCCCGCCGGAGGTGCGGCTGCTGTCCGCGCCCCTCGTGGACCGCGCCAGCACCGCGCCGCCCCCGTGAGGCGCGCGGGCCGCCGGCGTGCTGGACTCGGACCTCCATCCCGCACGCAGGAAGAGGGACCGTGACCACCACCGTCAGCGCCTACGCCGCACCGTCCGCCACCGGCCCCCTGGCGCCCACCACGATCGAGCGGCGCGACGTCGGCCCGCGCGACGTGCGCATCGAGATCCGCTACGCCGGCATCTGCCACTCCGACATCCACACCGCCCGCGGCGAGTGGGGCCCGGTCGCCTGGCCGATCGTCGTCGGCCACGAGATCGCCGGCGTCGTCGCCGAGGTCGGCCCCGAGGTGACGAAGCACGCGGTCGGAGACCGCGTCGGCGTCGGCTGCATGGTGGGCTCCTGCCGCGAGTGCGAGGCCTGCCGCGACGGCGAGGAGCAGTACTGCACGGGCAACGGCACGGTCGCCGGCATGGTCGGCACCTACGGCGGCACCGACCCCGCCGACGGGCGGCCCACCGCCGGCGGGTACTCCCAGCAGATCGTCGTCGACGAGCACTTCGTGCTGCGCATCCCGGACGGCCTGGAGCTGGACGTGGCGGCCCCGCTGCTGTGCGCGGGCATCACCACGTACTCGCCGCTGAACCACTGGGGCGCCGGGCCCGGCACCAAGGTCGCCGTCATCGGCCTGGGCGGCCTGGGCCACATGGCGGTGCAGATCGCCGCCGCCAAGGGCTGCGAGGTCACCGTCCTGTCGCAGTCGCTGAAGAAGCAGGAGGACGGCCTGCGGCTGGGGGCGAGCGCCTACCACGCCACCAGCGACCCCGACACGTTCCGGCAGCTCGCCGGCACCTTCGACCTGATCATCAACACCGTCTCGGCGAACCTGGACCTGGACGCGCACATGGGCCTGCTGCGCCGCAACGGCACCCTCGTCGAGGTGGGGGCGCCGGAGAACCCCATGTCGGTGCGCGCCTTCTCGCTGATCCCCGCGCGCCGCAGCCTGGCCGGCTCCAACATCGGCGGCATCGCCGAGACCCAGGAGATGCTGGACTTCTGCGCCGAGCACGGCATCGCCGCGCAGGTCGAGGTCATCAGCGCCGAGCAGGTCAACGAGGCGTGGGAGCGCGTCGTGGCCTCCGACGTGCGCTACCGGTTCGTCATCGACACCTCGACGCTGCCGGCCGTCTGAGGGCCGGGCTAGGATCGAACGCACGTTCGATCCTGGGGGGCGCCGGTGGGACCGCGTGAGCGCCGGCACGGCCCGCCGGGCTGGCCCCAGGAGGTGCCGCCGCCCGGGGCGGGGGAGTGGCGGCTCGCCGCGTCGGCGTGGCTGCTGGACCAGGCGCCGCCGGAGTACCGCGGGTACCCGCCGCTGCGCCACCACCCGCTGCTGCTGGCCTGGCTGGTCGGCCACCACGTCGACGCCCAGCGCGAGGCGGTGCGCCGGGCCACCTCCTCGGCCCGTGCGGACCTGTCCGCGCACCTGCCGCCGGAGGTCGCCCCGCGCGTCTTCGACGTCCTGGAGCGCGAGGACCTGCGGCTGCGGCGGGTGGCCCGCGCGGTCGACCTGCTGCAGCGGTCCCTGCGCGGCGAGCAGAGCGTGCCGCGGCTGTGACACCACCGTGCCGGTGCGCGGCCCGCGCGCGTTCGTGTGCGGGTCCTGTGCCGGTGCGCCGAGCGGGTGCGGTCGGGCGCGCTGACGTCGCACGCGGCTCCTACACTCGCCCGGACGACGACACCCCGGGGAACGACCCGGACAGCACCGCCCACCGCACTGCACGCGCGTACAGGAGGCCACCCCGCATGGGGCTGCTCGAGAACATCAAGGGGCCGGAGGACCTCAAGCACCTGCCCCCGGAGCAGCTGCCGCAGCTCGCTGCCGAGGTGCGCGACTTCCTCGTCGCAGCCGTCAGCCGCACCGGCGGGCACCTGGGGCCCAACCTCGGCGTGGTCGAGCTGACCATCGCCCTGCACCGGGTGTTCGACTCCCCGCACGACCGCCTCGTGTACGACACCGGCCACCAGAGCTACGTGCACAAGCTGCTGACCGGCCGGCAGGACTTCGCCCACCTGCGCGAGGCCGGCGGGCTGTCCGGCTACCCCTCGCGCGCCGAGAGCGAGCACGACGTGGTGGAGAACTCCCACGCCTCCACCTCGCTGTCCTGGGCCGACGGGCTGGCCAAGGCCTTCGAGCTGCGCGGCGAGCGCGACCGGCACGTCGTGGCCGTCATCGGCGACGGCGCCCTGACCGGCGGCATGGCCTGGGAGGCGCTGAACAACATCGCCGGCTCCGAGCGGCCCGTGATCGTCGTCGTCAACGACAACGAGCGCTCCTACGCCCCCACCATCGGCGGCATGGCCTCGCACCTGGCGACCCTGCGCACCACCCGCGAGTACGAGAAGCTGCTCGACTGGGGCAAGCAGTCGCTGCGCCGCGGCGGCGCCCCCGGCCGGCTGGCCTACGAGACCCTGCACGGCATGAAGAAGGGCATCAAGGACATCGTCGCCCCGCAGGGGCTGTTCGAGGACCTGGGCCTGAAGTACGTCGGCCCCGTCGACGGGCACGACGTCGAGGCCGTCGAGCACGCCCTGCGCCGCGCCCGTTCCTACGGCGGGCCCGTCATCGTGCACGCCATCACGCAGAAGGGCCGCGGCTACAAGCCCGCCCTGGACGACAGCGCCGACCACTTCCACGCCGTCGGCGTCATCGACCCCGAGACCGGCGAGGCCCAGGCCAGCTCCGGCTCCTCCTGGACCAGCGTGTTCGCCGACGAGATGGCCGCCCTCGGCGAGGCCCGCCGCGACGTCGTGGGCATCACCGCGGCCATGCGCCTGCCCGTGGGGCTGGAGCCGTTCGCGCGCGCCCACCCCGAGCGGGTCTTCGACGTCGGCATCGCCGAGCAGCACGCCGTCACCTCGGCCGCCGGCATGGCCGCCGGCGGCCTGCACCCCGTCGTCGCCGTCTACGCCACCTTCCTCAACCGCGCCTTCGACCAGGTGCTCCTCGACGTCGCGCTGCACCGGGCGGGCGTCACGTTCGTCCTGGACCGCGCCGGCGTCACCGGTCCCGACGGCGCCAGCCACCACGGCATGTGGGACATGAGCATCTGCCGGATCGTGCCGGGCCTGCGCCTGGCCGCGCCCCGCGACGCCACCACGCTGCGCGAGGAGCTGCGCGAGGCCGTCGCCGTGCAGGACGCCCCCACCGTGCTGCGCTTCAGCAAGGGCAAGGTGCCCGCGGACCTGCCGGCCATCGCCCGCACCGGGGCCGTGGACGTCCTGGAGGGCCCGCAGTGGGCGCACGGCGACGACGTGCTGCTCGTCGCGGTCGGCTCCCTGGTGCCGCGCGCCCTCGACGTCGCCGCCCGCCTGCGCGCCCACGGCGTCGGGGTGAGCGTGGTGGACCCGCGCTGGGTGGTCCCGGTCGAGGACGCCCTGGTGGAGCTGGCCGCCAGCCACCAGCACGTCGCGGTCATGGAGGACGGCGGCGAGGTCGGCGGGCTGGGCTGGGCGCTCGGGCAGGAGCTGCGCAGCCGGTCCGTGAGCACCCCCGTGCTCACCTTCGCCCTGCCGCAGCGCTTCCTGGACCACGGCTCGCGCGAGGCGATCCTGGACGAGGTGGGCCTGGCGCCGCAGGCGGTGGCCCGCACCATCGTGGAGTCCGTGGCCCGCAGCGCCCGCGCCGACACCCCCGCCCCCAGCGCGCCGGGCACCACGGCCTGACGCGGCACCACCGTCCGGCCCGCCCGCCGCGGGCTACAGCTCCAGCACCGCCCGCGCCAGGCCGGCGGCGTCGCGCAGGTCCGGCGCGGTGGGGGCCGGTGCGACCTCCTCGCGCGTGACCAGCACGGGCCGGCGCAGGCCCCGGTCCGCCGGGTCCGTCACCGCCCACGCCGCCACCACGAACGCCGGGTCCACCCGCGCCAGGTCGAACCAGCCGCGGGTGCGGTCGGGCACCGCCACCGCGCGCAGCACGGGGCCCGGCGCACCGTCCGGCGCGGCGACCAGGTGCTCGCGCAGGCTCGCCGCCGCCAGCAGCGTCGGCACGTCGCAGCCGCCCACCGGGCGCAGGACCCCGCCGCCGCGGGCACCGGAGTCTCGCCGGAGCCGCTGCGCGGCCAGGGCACCCATCGCCTCCAGGTGCTCGCGCTGTCCCGGGTCCAGCCCTGCGTCCGCACCGGTGGCGTGCGCCGACGCCGCCGGCGCCGGCAGGGTGCGTTCGCGCCCGTCGTGGGCCACGACGACGCCCGGCCCCAGGTCCAGCGCCCCCCCGAGCACCGGCGCGGCCACCCACCCGGGCCCGGGGTGCCGGTCAGCCCCGCGGGGGACGGCCAGCGCCACCCGCCGCGCGCGGGAGCGGTGCAGCTCCCGGTGCGCCAGCAGCAGCTGGCGCACCCGCAGCCGCGCCGCGCCGCCCGGCTCGGCACCCGGGGCGGAGCCGGGCAGCGCAGCGGCGTCACCGGGCAGCGGGCCCGCCGCCGCGGCCACCTGCGACCACGCCAGCGGGGCGCAGCCGGGCAGGTGCACCCCGGTGTCGTCGGGGTCCACGTCCACCTCGTCGAGCACGCTGACCGCCAGCACGCAGCGCCGCAGGAACGCCCGGACGGGTGGCGGCTGACCGTGGCTCACGCCCGCGACCGTAGGCCACGGCGCCCGGCGCGCCGCGCCGGCGCGGGCCCCGTTGCGCCGAACGGGTCAGCCGGCGCCTCCCACCGGGGGCCCCGGCTGACGCAGCGCGCTCAGCGGGTCGCCAGGTGGAACCAGACGGTCTTGCCCGTGGCGGCGCCCGAGCGGGTGTCGTCCTCGTCGGGCTGCGGCCAGCTGACCCGCACGTCCACACCGCCCGCCGCTGCGGGGTCGGGCTGCTGGTTGCGGTAGACGCCCCACGCCGTGGACAGGGCGTCCACCAGGGCGATGCCGCGCCCCTCCGTGGCCCCGGGCTGCTGCGTGCGCAGCGCCGGCACCCTGGCGTCCCCGTCGGAGATGCCCACCACGATGCCCTCCTCGTCGTGCGTCATCGTCAGCACCACGGGCCCGCTGCCGTGCTCCAGCGCGTTGGAGACCAGCTCACTGGTCAGCAGCTCCGCGATCCAGCGCCGCGCCTCCGGCAGGTGCTCGCTGGGGCACCTCTCGCACACCCAGTGCCGTGCCATGGACGCTGCGGACAGCTGCTCGTCCAGCGTGAGGCGCTCCACCGCCCACCTCCACCCCTCGGGACCGGTGGCGTCGTCGTCACCGTTCGGTCCAGGGTTCCGCAGCCTCCCGGCAGCGGCAAGGTGAGCGTGTCCAGCGAGCGAGACGCACGTCCCGCCCAGCGGGCGTTCAGCCGTCCTGACCGGCCGGCGCCGGCGGTTCCTCGCCGGCGGCCGCCTCGGCCCGCGCGGCCTCCGCGACCGCCGCCTCGGCCTCCACCAGGGCGGTGGTCACCGCCGCGGCGACCAGCTCCACCTGCCACCGGCGCGCGCCCCGCTCGCGCAGCGCCCCGGCGACGGCCACCGCGTCCAGCGGGCGCGGCGGCTGCCAGGCCAGGCGCCGCAGCGCGTCCGGCTGCAGCAGGTTCTCCACGGGGACGGCGTGCCGGTCGGCGATCGCGGTCACCGCGGCCCGCGCGGCGGCCAGCCGGGCCGCGGCCTCGGGGTGCTTGGCCGCCCACGTGCGCGGCGGCGGGGGAGCGTCCCCGCGCACCGCGTGCTGGGGCAGCTCGGCGTCCGGCAGCGCCAGTCCGCGGGCCACCGCCGCCGCCCACAGCTCCAGCCGGGTGCGCGAGGCGCGCCCCGTGAACCCGCCCGTGGCGGCCAGGGCCTGCGCGGAACGGGGCATCGCGCGCGCGGCGGCGACGATCGCGGAGTCCGGCAGCAACCGGCCCGGGGAGGTGTCGCGGCGGCGCGCCTCCGCGTCGCGGGCCAGCCACAGCTCGCGCACCACGGCCAGCTGCCGGCGCGAGCGCACCGCGTGCAGGCCGGACACGCGGCGCCACGGCTCGGCGGGCGGCACCGGCGGCGGCGCGTCGGCGATCGCGGCGAACTCCTCGCGGGCCCACTCCAGCTTGCCCTGCTCCGCCAGGCGCCCGGCCAGCGCGTCGCGGACCTGGACGAGGACCTCCACGTCCAGCGCCGCGTACGTCAGCCACGGCTCCGGCAGCGGACGGGTGGACCAGTCCACCGCCGAGTGCTCCTTCGCCAGCCGCAGGCCCAGCAGCTCCTCGACCACCGCGCCCAGGCCCACCCGGGGCAGTCCCGCCAGGCGCGAGCCCAGCTCGGTGTCGAACAGGGTGACCGGCCGCATCCCCAGCTCCGCCAGGCACGGCAGGTCCTGGGTGGCGGCGTGCAGCACCCACTCCGCCCCCGCCAGCGCCTCGCCCAGCGCGGACAGGTCCGGCAGGGCGGTGGGGTCGATCAGGGCGGTGCCCGCGCCGGCGCGGCGCAGCTGCACCAGGAAGGCGCGCTGGCCGTACCGGTACCCCGAGGCGCGCTCGGCGTCCACGGCCACCGGGCCGGTGCCGGCGGCCATCGCGGCCACCACCCGGGCCAGGGCGGCCTCGTCGGTCACGACGGGCGGCAGGCCCTGCGCCGGGGCGTCGAGCAGCGGCAGCTCGACGGCGGGGGCCTCGGGCGCGGCGTCCGCGCCCACCTCCGCCGGCGGCTGGGTCCCTGGTTCTCCCCTCCCGACCGGCACGCGCCCACCGTACGTGCCGCCGGTCGGGGCGCGTGCGGTGGGGCGCCGCCGGCTCACCTCACTGGATCACGCCGGCCCGCAGGGTGATGGCGACCATCTCGGCACGGTCGCCGGTGCCCAGCTTGCGGGCGATGCGCGCCAGGTGGCTCTTCACCGTCAGCGCCGACAGACCCAGCAGTGCGCCGGTGTCCTTGTTGGAACGGCCGTCGGCGACGTGCTGGAGCACCTCGACCTCGCGCTCGGACAGGCTGTCCACGCCGGACTCGCCGGTGCGGCCCTCGAAGCCGGTGCCCTCCGGGCGGGTGGTCACCAGGTAGCAGCGCACGCCCGCGGCCACCGCGCCGCGCACCGCGAACGGGTCCGCGTTGCTGGACAGCACCACGCAGCGGTTCCAGCCCGCCGCGCGCAGCTCCGAGACCAGCTGGGCCCCGGAGCCGTCGGGCAGGCCGGCGTCGGCGATGAACAGCGCGCGCGGGCCGGTGCGGGCCATGGCGCGGGCCTGGGCCACGCTGCCGGCGTGCTCGACGTTCACCGCGCCCAGCATGCGCAGCGTCCGGGTCACGGACTCGCGCACCACGGGGTCGGCGACCGCGACGAGAGCGGCGAAGCGGCCGAGGCGGGACGGGACGGCCATCCCAGGGCGTTCGACGAGCGCAGTCACCGTCGTCCTCCTGAAGGAACTGGGCGCCCGCCTCCTGCGGCACGCCTCACTGAGGAGGTGATCGGCTCGAAACAGCGCGGACTTGACGGCTGGTGCGCGGGCGGTGCACCGCAGGCGTGCGAGGGCCTCAGCGCTGGGCGCGCGGCAGCGCCGTGACGCCCTCCGGCAGCGGCGGCAGCCCGGCCACCGTGCACAGCAGCACGCCCCAGGCGAGCAGGTGCGCGGCCACGTCGAACGGCGGTGCCTCGCCGGCCCGGCCACCCGCCGGGCCCTCGTCCGGCAGCGGAGTCCAGGAGGCGCGCAGCTCCACGTCCACCGACGGCGGCCGCTCCGCCAGCGCCCCGTACCCCTCCGAGAGCACCCGCGTGACGGTCCCGCCCACCCCGGTCGCGCGCGCACCGTGCTCGCGCAGCCCGTCCTCCAGCCAGCTCCACCCGACCTGCCCCAGCATCGGGTCCGCGCCGAACTCGGGTTCCAGGTCGGCGCGCGCGTACGTCACGACGCGGAAGGTGCCCTCCCACTCCGGCGGGGCCGACGGGTCGTGCAGCAGGATGAAGCGGCCCGTGGCCAGCTCCTCGCCGTCGACCACGACGTCCCCGGCCAGCGCCACCGCGTGCGGAGCGATCCGCGCCGGCGCCGGCACCTCGCTCAGCGCCACGTCCGGGCGCAGCCGCACCTCGCGCAGCGCCCGCACGGCGCGCTCGAAGGCGTCGGGACCCGTGCCGTCACGGGTCGCGCCGGGCACTCGGGAGAGCGTCACGGGTGGTGAGACTAGGGACGCGGGCCGCGGCGGTGGGGGCGCCGCGCCGTGCGACGATCGGGCGCGTGCCTGGACCCGCTGACGCCCCCGCCACCGCCCCCGCCCCGGGGGCACCGCACGAGGAGCACCTGCGCGACGCCCCCTACCTGCGGGTGGCGCGCGGCGACGTCGCCCGCGGCCTGCGCCCGCAGCGCACCCCCGTGTGGTTCATGCGCCAGGCCGGGCGCTCCCTGCCGGAGTACCGCGCCGTGCGCGAGGGCACCACGATGCTGCAGTCCTGCCGGAACCCCGAACTGGTCGCCGAGATCACCCTGCAGCCGGTGCGCCGCTACGGCGTGGACGCCGCGATCTTCTACTCCGACATCGTGGTGCCCCTGGAGGCCGCCGGCGTCGGGGTGGAGATCGTGGCCGGCACCGGCCCCGTCATCGCCGAGCCGGTGCGCACCCGCGCCGACCTCGAGCGCGTGCCGGAGCTGACCCCCGACCGCCTCGAGCACGTCACCGAGGCCGTGCGCCTGAGCGTGCAGCAGCTGCGCGCCACCGGCACCCCCCTCATCGGCTTCGCCGGCGCCCCCTTCACCCTGGCCAGCTACCTCGTCGAGGGCGGTCCCTCCCGGGACCTGCTGCGCACCAAGGCGCTCATGCACGCCGACCCGCAGCTGTGGCACGACCTCGCCGCGCGCCTGGCGCAGATCACCGGTGCGTTCCTGCGCGCGCAGGTCCTCGCCGGCGCCTCCGCGGTGCAGCTGTTCGACTCCTGGGTGGGCTCGCTGTCCCTGGCCGACTACGAGCGGCACGTGGTGCCGCACTCCGCCGCCGCGCTGCGCGCCGTGGCCGACCTGGGCGTGCCGCGCACCCACTTCGGCACCGGCACCGGCGAGCTGCTCGGTGCGATGGCCGCCGTCGACGGCGGCGTGGACGTCCTCGGCGTGGACTTCCGGGTGCCGCTGGACGTCGGCGCCGCGCGCGGGCGCGCCGGCGCCGGCCGGCCCGTCGCCGTGCAGGGCAACCTCGACCCCGCCCTGCTGTCCGCGCCCTGGCAGGTGCTGCGCGGCGAGGTGCGCCGCGTGCTGGCCGCCGGTGAGCGCGCCGGCGCCGGGCACGTGTTCAACCTCGGCCACGGGGTGCCGCCCTCGGCCGACCCGGGCGTGCTGGCCCGCGTCGTCGACGAGGTGCACGCCTGGCGCGGCGCCGAGGGTGACGTGCCGGACGGCGACGCCCGGGACGGCGGCGAGTGAGCGCCGCGGCCGGCCCGCGCCCGCGCGTCGTGGTCGTCGGCGGCGGCGTCAGCGGCCTGGCCGCCGCGCACCGCCTGCTGCACCGCGGCGCCGACGTGGAGGTCCTGGAGGCCTCGCAGCGCACCGGCGGGGTCCTGCAGCGCGCCGAGGTCGGCGGCGTCGTCGTCGACCTCGGCGCGGAGTCCGTCCTCGCCCGCCGCCCCGAAGCGGTCGAGCTGATCCGCGCCGCCGGCCTCGGCGACGACCTCGTGCACCCGGCGACCGCCGCGGCCGCCGTGCGCTCGCACGGCGCCCTGCACCGCCTGCCCGCCGGAACCGTCATGGGCGTGCCCGGCTCCGCCGAGCAGGTCGCCGGTCTGCTCGACCCCGCCGCCGTCGAGCGGGTGCGCGCCGAGGAGGACCTGCCCGCCGAACCGCTGGAGCACGACGTCGCCGTCGCCGAGCACGTCGCCGCCCGCGTCGGCCGCGAGGTCGTCGACCGCCTCGTCGAGCCCCTCCTCGGCGGCGTCTACGCCGGCCACGCCGACCGGCTCTCCCTGCGCGCCACCGTCCCGGCACTGTGGGAGAGCGCCCGCCGCGGCGGCTCCCTGCTGGCCGCGGTGCGCGCCGCCGCCGCGGCCCGGCCCGCCGCGGCAGGCCCCGTCTTCGCCGGCGTCGCCGGGGGAGTGGCCCGCCTGCCCGAGGCGCTGACCGCCGTGCTGAGCGCCGCAGGCGTCGCCGTGCGCACCGGCACCCCCGTCACCGCCCTGCAGCGCGACCCGGCCGGCGGCTGGCGCGTGAGCACCCCCGGCGGCACCCGCACCGCCGACGCCGTCGTCCTCGCCGTGCCCGCCCCCGCCGCCGCCGCGCTGCTGCGCACCGCCGTGCCCGCCGCCGCCGCAGAACTGGCCGCCGTGCAGACCGCGAGCATGGTCATCGCGGCGCTCGCCGTGCCCACCACCGAGCTGGCCGGGCTGACCGGCTCGGGCGTCCTGGTGCCCCCCGTGGAGGCGGCTGCCGCGGGCCTGCGCGTGAAGGCGCTGACCCTGTCCGCGAACAAGTGGGACTGGGTGGCCGCCCAGCGCCCGGACGTGCGCGTGCTGCGCGTCTCCCTCGGCCGCGCCGGCGAGCGCGAGGCCCTCGACGCCGACGACGCCGACGTGCTCCGCTGGGCCGGCGCCGACGCCTCGGCCCTGCTGGGCCGCGAGCTGCACCCGGTGGGCTCGGCGGTGGTGCGCTGGGTCGACGGCCTGCCGCAGTACGCCGTGGGCCACGTCGAGCGGGTCGAGCGGGTTCGCGCCGCGGTCGCCGCCGCCGGCGGGCTCGCGCTGGCCGGTTCCGTGCTGGACGGGGTGGGCGTGCCGGCGTGCGTGGCCGCCGCCACCCGCGCCGCCGACGAGGTCCTCACCGCCGCAGCGGCGTGACGACGGTCACCCGGCCCGCCGCCGGGGCCGTCGCGGGACGGGTGGACGATGGGGGCATGAGCCAGCAGACCCCCAGCGCCGCGGCACCGGCCGCCGCGCGCACCAGCGCCGAGGAGATCAACAACACCATCGCCTACGCCATGTGGTCGGTGTTCGCGGTGCGCGACACCCTCGGCGACGCCGACCGCGCCGAGCTGACCGCCGAGGTGCAGGCGCTGCTCGACGAGCTCACCGGCAAGGGCCTGACCGTGCGCGGCACCTACGACGTCGCCGGCCTGCGCGCCGACGCCGACGTCATGGTCTGGTGGTACGCCGACACCGTCGAGCTCGTCCAGGAGGCCTACCGCCGCCTGCGCGGCACCCGCCTGGGCCGCCACCTGACCCCGGTGTGGTCGGTCGTCGCGCTGCACCGCCCCGCGGAGTTCAACCGCGGCCACATCCCGGCGTTCATGGCCGGTGAGGAACCCCGCGGCTACCTGTGCGTGTACCCGTTCGTGCGCTCCTACGACTGGTACCTGCTGCCGGAGGAGGAGCGGCGCACCATGCTGCGCGACCACGGCCTGGCCGCCCGCTCCTACGGCGACGTGCGGGCCAACACCGTCTCCGCGTTCGCGCTGGGCGACTACGAGTGGGTGCTGGCCTTCGAGGCCGACGAGCTGCACCGCATCGTCGACCTCATGCGCGAGCTGCGGAACACCGAGGCCCGCCGCCACGTGCGCGAGGAGGTCCCTTTCTACACCGGCCCGCGCGTGCCGCTGGCCGAGCTCGTGGCCGCCCTGCCCTGACGGCTCCACGCCCCGCAAGAGCCCGCCACGCGCGAGAGCCGCCGTCCCCTGCCGGGGCGGCGGCTCTCGCGCGTCGTGCGGGACCTCAGAGGCGCTCGGGGTCCTCCGCGTCGGCGGCGGCCACGTGGTCGGCCACCCCGGCGTGCCCCGCGCCGCCGGACTCGTCCGGCTCCTCCTGCGTCACCCGCTCGTCGATCGTCTCGTTGTCCGCGTCGACGTCGTCGCTCATGAGCTCCTCGGTGGCGTGGCTCACCTGGCGACCCGTGTCGTAGGTGTCGTCGTCGTCGTCCGCGATGAGGGTGTCGGTGCGCAGCGCACCCAGCTCGTCGCCGTCGTTCCCGTCGCCGTCGATCGAGGCGTCCTGCGCGCGCAGGTCCGGGTCGTCCAGCGGGTCCAGCTGCGGGTCGGTCGGCTGAGGATCGCGCGGCTGGGCGGTCTGGGAGTACGGCTCGCTCATGGGCTCCACTCTGCCCGCGACCCCGGTTCGCCGCACCCGCAGCGCACCGGGGACCGCCCGCGCCTCAGGAGGCGGTGGGGCGCAACGTGAGGCTGATCCCGTTGATGCAGAAGCGCTGGTCCGTGGGCGTGGGGAAGCCCTCGCCCTCGAACACGTGGCCCAGGTGCGAACCGCACGTGGCGCAGCGCACCTCGGTGCGCACCATCCCCAGCGAGCGGTCCTCGATCAGCTCCACCGCGTCGGAGTCCTTCGGGTCGTAGAACGACGGCCAGCCGCAGTGCGAGGCGAACTTCGTGGTGCTGGTGAACAGCTCCGCACCGCACGCGCGGCAGGCGTACACGCCTTCGGTGGGGTCGTCCTCGTACTCGCTCGTGAACGGCCGCTCGGTGCCGGCCTGGCGCAGGACGGCGTACTCCTGCGGGGACAGCTCCTCGCGCCACTGCTCGTCGGTCTTGGTGACGGCGTACTTCTTCGCGGTCGTCTCCGGGGTGCTCATGCCCGGTGCAACCGGCCCGCCGCGGGGGGTGTTCCGCTCAGCCGAGCCGCTGGGTGCCGGCGTACAGGTGCAGCACCGGCACCCCGAGGGTGTCTCGGGCGCGGGAGGCCCAGTCGGTGTGGAAGGTGTCCTCCACGGCGTGCGGGCGGGTGACGACGACCAGTTCGCGCGCGCCGGGAAGGCTGCTCAGCAGCTCGCGCACCACGGGGACCGGGTCGTCGCCGCTCGTGCGGCCCTCGGCGTGCAGGCCCAGCGCGCGCAGCTGCTCCAGGGAGCGCGCCAGCGCCGTCTCGGCGTCGACGCGGGCCCGCTCGGGGTCGGGCCGCCCGGCGCGCACCTCGTCCAGCGCGGCGCGCAGCTCACCGAGGCTGAGGTGGTCGAGCACGTCCGCCAGCAGGTTGCGCTCGGTGTCGACGGGCACCACCACGACGTGGCGCACGTCCTCGTCCTCGTGCAGGGCGGCGATGTTGCCCGCGTCGATCTGGCCCAGCGCCTCCTCGGTGAGGACCACGGCGGTCCACGGGGCGTCCGCCCCCTCCTGCGGGGCGTGCTCTGCGGACGGGTCGGCGGGCGGCACGGCGGGGTGGCTCACCCCGCTCACGCTACCGGGGGCCCCGTGCGCGGGCCCGTGCGGCTGCGGCAGGATCGCCCCGTGGTCCAGGCGCGAGGTGCGGCACCGGCGGTGCCGGCGGGCGAGGTGCGGTGGGCGCCGCTGGCGGTGCTGTTCGGCGTCGCCGGGTTGGCGCACCTGCGCCGCCCTGAGCTCTTCGACGCGATCGTGCCGCGCTCGCTGCCCGGCCCGGCCCGCGCCTGGACGACCGTCTCCGGGGTGGCGGAACTGGCCCTGGCCGCCGGGCTGAGCGTCCCCGCCACCCGCCGGGCAGCCGGCTGGGCGGGCGCCGGGTTCCTGCTGGTGGTGTGGCCGGCGAACGGGCGGATGGCGCTGGACGCCCGGCACGCCCGCGGCCGCGCCGGCGCGCTGCGCCGCGCCGCCACCCTGGGCCGGCTGCCGCTGCAGGTGCCGCTGGTGCGCGCGGCGCTGCGGGTGGCGCGCGGGGGCCGCGCGTGAACGGCCACCGGCGCGCCGTGCTGGGCGCCGCGGCCTCCGGCGCGGTGCTCGCCGCGGGCACGGCGGCCGCCGTCACGGCCGTCGCGACCGCCTTCGCCCGCGCCGTGGTCACCCCCGCCCGGCACAAGCCCGACGACGTGGAGGTGCTGCAGGTGGGCCCGCACCGCGTCGTGCTGGGCGTCACCGCCGACACCGTCGTGCCCGGCCGCTACGGCGTGTGGACCGACGGCGGGCGCGGCCACTTCCGCGTCGGGGACGTGCTGGAGGCCACCGGTGAGCGCGTCACCCGCGAACTGCTGGGCGTGGACGCCGGCACGCCCCGCCCGGGTGCGGCGCGCTGGAACCAGTACTTCTTCGCCGGCACCCCGCGCGGCGCGTTGGGCCTGGCGCACGAGGACGTCGTGGTGCGCTCGGAGGTGGGGGAGCTGCCGTGCTGGCGGGTGCCGGCTCCGGCGGGGGCGCAGGACGACGGCACCTGGGCGGTGCTGGTGCACGGGCGCGGCGCCACCAGGGAGGAGGCGCTGCGGGCGCTGCCGCCGCTGCACGAGCTGGGGCTGACGTGCCTGGTGCCCGCCTACCGCAACGACGCCGACGGCCCGCCGTCCCCGGCGCGGCGCTACGGGCTGGGTGACACCGAGTGGCACGACGTGGAGGCCGCCTGCCGGTACGCCTCGGAGCACGGCGCGCGCCGGCTGGTCCTGGTCGGGTGGTCCATGGGCGGGGCGATCGTGCTGCAGCTGCTGGCCCGCTCACCGCTGGCGCAGCACGTCGCAGCCGTCGTCCTGGACGGTCCCGTGCTGGACTGGTACGACGTGCTGGACCACCAGGCCCGCCGCCACCGGTTGCCGGTGCGGCTGGGGCGCTACGGGCTGGGCCTGCTGGGGCACCCGCTGGGCCGGCGGCTGGTCGGCGTGGACGGGCCGGTGGACCTGCGCCGCATGGACTGGGTCGGCCGCGCCCAGGAGCTGAACCTGCCGCTGCTGCTGCTGCACTCGGACGCCGACGACTACGTGCCCTCGGGGCCGTCGGCGCGTCTCGCCGCGGCGCGCCCCGACCTGGTGACGTTCGTGCGCAGCGGCACGGCGCGGCACACCAAGGAGTGGAACGTGGACCCGGCGGGGTGGGAGGGAGAGGTGCGCCGGTTCCTGCGCGCCCACCTCGCCGCGGCCGCGGAGCCCGCCCCGCCGGCGCGCTGATGCCCTCGGCCCCCGCGGTGCCCGGGTGCGCGTGCACCGCCTGCGCCGGGCGCGCCGCGGACGGGGGCGGGGAGTGCGCGCCGGTGGTGCTGGTGCTCGTGGGCGCCGCCGGCAGCGGCAAGACGACGCTGCGCCGCTCCCTGCTGCGGCGCACCCGGTCGGCGCTGCCCGTGGTGAGCCTGGACGACCTGCGCCGCGAGCTGCGCGGCGCCGACGTCGCCGCGGGGCGCCCGGTGCGGGAGCTGCAGGCGTACTCGCCGGCGGCGGTGCGCCGCGCCCGGCGCCGCTGCCAGGCGCTGGCGGGCCTGGGCGCGGGTTACCTCGCCGACGCCACCCACCTGCGCCGCGCCGAACGGGTGGAGCACCTGCGCACCGCCGCCGCCGCGGGCCTGCCCGCCGAGGCGGTGCTGATGCCGCACCTGCCGCTGCCGGCGCTGCTGGAGCGCGACCGGGGCCGCCCGCTGGACGAGCAGGTGCCCGAGCAGGTGCTGGCCCGCCACGCGCACCGGCGCTCGCTGCTGAGCGCCGCGGCGTTGCGCGCGGAGGGGTTCGCGGTGGTGCACGAGGTCGCCGCCTCGCCGGGGAGGCGGGCGTGCACCAGCATGTTCGGCGGGCGCCGCCCGGTGCCCGCGGCGGGAGCGGACGAGGAGAGCGGGGCGCACGTGGTGGACGGGGTGGCTGGACCGGGGCGCGGGGCGCTGCTGCTGGCGGCGGCCGGGCGCGGTGCGCTGGCCGGCCTGGTGGGGGTGGCCGCGATGACGGCCGGGGAGAAGCTCGAGCAGGCCGTGACGCACCGGCCCGACTCGTACGTGCCGGCGCGGGCGCTGCTGGGGCTGCTGGGCCGCCCGGTCGGCGACGACGAGCGGCCGTGGCTGGCGAACCACGCGATGCACTGGGGCACCGGTGCGACGCTGGGTGCGCTGCGCGGTGCGTGGTCGGCGCTGGGGATGCGGGGGCCGCGGGCTTCCCTCACGCACACGGCGGTGCGCCTGGCCTTCGACCAGACGGCGGAGAACGTCTCGGGCGCGGGAGCGCCCCCGCACACGTGGCCGGTGCGCGAGCAGGTCGTCGACGTGGCGCACAAGGCGGTGTACTCGCTGGTGACGGGCCTGGTCGCCGACCGGCTCGTGGCCCCGCGCCTGCTCTCGCAGCGCGGCACGGACAGCCGCTGAGCACGAGCGCGGGAGCCGGGGAGGACGGGCCGCCGGTCACCCCGGACGGGCGCTACCTGGTGGTGCGCGGGCGCCTGTGGCGGCGCGCCGACCCGGCCCTGCCCGAGGAGCGCCGCCGAGAGCTGGTGGCGGAGCTGATGGCGGCGCGGCGCGCCAAGGGCGTGGCGCTGCGCGCCGGGGACCGCGACGGCGCGGCCGCCGCCCGCGAGCGCGTGCAGACGACCAAGGAGGCGCTGGGGGAGCGCGGGCCGGTGTGGTGGTCCGGCTCGGAGCCCGACCTCACCGGGCGGATGGCGCGCACCACCGGCTACGCGGACTGGTTCGCCGCGCTGCCCGCGGACGGGCCCTGAGCCGCCTCAGGACACGCCCGGCAGGCGGTGCCCCATCCGGTCGCGCTTGGTGCGCAGGTAGCGCACGTTGTCCGGCGTCTGGGCCACCGGCAGGTCCCGGCGCGCCAGCACCGGCACCCCGTGCCCGCGCAGCGCCTCGACCTTGACGGGGTTGTGCGTCAGGAGCTCGACGTCCCGCACGCCCAGGTCGCGCAGCACGGCGGCTGCGCCGGTGTAGTCGCGCGAGTCCACCGGCAGGCCGAGGTCGAGGTTGGCCTCCACGGTGTCGCGGCCGCGCTCCTGCAGCGCGTAGGCGGCGATCTTCTCGGCCAGGCCGATGCCGCGGCCCTCCTGCCCGCGCAGGTACAGCACCACACCGCGCCCGCGCTCGGTGATCGCCGCGAGCGCGGCGTGCAGCTGGGGGCCGCAGTCGCAGCGCAGCGAGCCCAGGACGTCGCCGGTGAGGCACTCGGAGTGCAGCCGCACCAGGACGCCGTGCCCGTCGCCGACCTCACCGGCGACCAGCGCGAGGTGCTCGACGCCGTCGGCCTGCCGGTAGGCCACCGCCCGGAAGGTGCCGTGGGTGGTGGGCAGGTTCGCCTCGGAGACGCGCACCACCGGCAGCGCGGGGTGCTGCGGCGGCAGGGCCGCGTGCTGCCCCGGCACGGTGGCGCTGCCGGACTCCTGGACCTCGGTCACGTGCGTCTCCTCGTGCCGGCCGCCGGCCGGCGGACAACTGCTTGAACGTGCAAGGGTATCGCGGGTGCCCGGGGTCAGGACGCGGTCGCGACCCGCACCTGGCGCTTGACCCGGGCCAGCATCCCCGTCATGCCGCGCATGCGCAGCGGGCTGACCGCGCGCTCCAGGCCCAGGCGCGAGCACACGTCCGGGGGCAGGTCGAGCACCTGCGCCGCGGGCAGCCCGTCCAGGCCCTCGCGCAGCACCCCGGCGAAACCGCGCGTCGTGGGGGCCTCCGGAGGTGCGGACACGTGCAGGTGCACCGCCGAGGAGGCGTCCACCTCGACGTTGACGAACACCGGCGACTGGCACTCGTCGACGCGCTCCATGAGCTCGGGGTGGTCGGCCAGGTGCGCCGGCAGCGCCGGCAGGCCCTGGCTGAACTCCAGCAGCAGCTGCAGCCGCTCGCGCTCGGGCAGCGCCTGGAACTCCTCGACGATCTGCGCCATCGCCGGCGGCAGCCCCGCGGTGGGGGAGAAGACGTCCTCGCTCACGGCCGCACCGCCGGCGCCTCGCCCTTGTCCGGGCCGACGGCGATCGGAACGCGCACCGCGTTGCCCCACTCGGTCCACGAGCCGTCGTAGTTGCGGACCTTCTCGAAGCCCAGCAGGTGCGTCAGCACGAACCAGGTGTGGCTGGAGCGCTCACCGATGCGGCAGTAGGCGATCACGTCGTCGCCGGGGGTCAGGCCCTTCTCCCGCTGGTAGATCTCCTCCAGCTCCGCGCGGGTGCGGAACGTGCCGTCCTCGGCGGCCGCGCGCGCCCACGGCACGCTCTCGGCGCCGGGGATGTGCCCGCCGCGCACCGTCCCCTCCTCGGGGTAGTCGGGCATGTGGGTGCGCTCACCGGTGTACTCCTGCGGCGATCGCACGTCGACGAGCCGGCCGCCCAGGTGGGCCAGCACGTCCTCCTTGAACGCCCGGATCGAGGCGTCCTGCCGCTCGACGACGGGGTACTGCGCCGGCTCCGGCTCGGGGGCCTCGGTGGTCGTCTCGCGGCCCTCGGCGATCCACTTGGCGCGCCCGCCGTCCAGCAGCCGCACGTCGGGGTGGCTGAACAGGGTGAACACCCACAGCGCGTAGGCGGCCCACCAGTTGTTCTTGTCGCCGTAGATCACCACGGTGTCCTCGCGGGAGATGCCCTTGCGGGACATCAGCGCCGCGAACCCCTCGCCGTCGACGTAGTCGCGCGTGACCGGGTCGTTCAGCTCGGTGTGCCAGTCGACCTTCACCGAGCCGGGCACGTGCCCGGTGTCCCACAGCAGGACGTCCTCGTCGCTCTCCACGACCTTCAGGCCCGGTTCGCCGAGGTGCTCGGCCAGCCAGGCGGTCGTCACGAGCTTCTCGGGGTGGGCGTAGGCGGCGAGCTTCTCGTCGCCGTCGTGGGGCAGGGCCACTGTCGTCCTCCGTGCGGTGGGGGCGTCTCGCGTCCGGCGGGCGTGCGCGCCCGCAGCAGCACCAACAGCGCGCTGCGCGGTCGCGTTCCCGCCGCGTCGCGATCCTGCCAGACGCCCCGGACGCCGGCCGCCGCCCGGCTCACTACCCTTGCCCGGGTGAGCCGAGCCGAGGAGACGCCCGTGCAGCCCCAGGAGCGCAGCGCGGCGGGCTCCCTGGCCGAGCGCGACCCCCGGGTCCCGCCGCAGCAGCTCGTCGCGGAGCTGGTGCCGCCGCCGCGCTTCTCCGGTGTGCGCTTCGCCAGCTACGTGCCCGCCCCCGACCAGCCCACCCAGGCCGAGGCCGTGGCCGCGATGAGCGGCTTCGGCGAGCGGGTCCTGGCCGGCGGCGGCGGGGCGCGCGGCGGGCTGGCCGGGCTGTTCAAGCGGCGCAGCGCCCCGCAGGGCGCACCCGGCGTCTACCTCGACGGCGGGTTCGGAGTCGGCAAGACCCACCTGCTGTCCTCGCTGTACCACCAGGTCGTCACCGAGGGCGGCCGCACCGCGGCCTACGGCACCTTCGTGGAGTACACCAACCTCGTCGGCGCCCTGGGCTTCCGCCAGGCCGTCGACGCCCTGGCCCCGCACGACCTGGTGTGCATCGACGAGTTCGAGCTGGACGACCCCGGCGACACGGTCCTGATGTCCCGGCTGATGCGCGAGCTGGTCGACCGCGACGTCAAGCTCGCCGCCACCTCCAACACGCTGCCCGGCGCGCTGGGCGAGGGGCGCTTCGCCGCCCAGGACTTCCAGCGCGAGATCCAGGCCCTGGCGGGGCAGTTCGCCGTGCAGCGCGTGGACGGCGAGGACTACCGCCACCGCGGCCTGCCCGCCGCCCCCGCCCCCCTGGACGACGCGGCCGTCGAGCGCGTGGCCGCCGCCACGCCCGGCGCCACCCTGGACGACTTCGACGCCGTGCTCGCGCACCTGGCCCGGGTGCACCCCAGCCGCTACGGCGCGATGGTGCGCGACACCGCCGCGGTCTGCCTGCGCCGGGTCGGCACCGTCTCGGACCAGATGGTGGGCCTGCGCCTGGTGGTGCTCGCCGACCGCCTCTACGACCGCGACATCCCCGTCGTCGCCTCCGGCGTCCCCTTCGACGCGGTCTTCACCGACGAGCTCCTGCACGGCGGCTACCGCAAGAAGTACCTGCGCGCCGTCTCGCGCCTGTCCGCCCTGGCCCGCGACGGCGCCGCGCTCGCCTGAGCCGCCCCCGGGGCGTCACCGGACGAGGGTGATGGTCACCCGGCGGTTCGCCGCGCGCGCCGCCGGGTCGTCGTCGCCGGCGGGGGTGGTCTCCGGGCGCAGCGGCTGCGTCTCGCCGGCGCCGCGCTGCTCCACCCGCACCCCGCCCGCGTCGGCTGCCAGCGCGGCGGCGACCGCGGCCGCACGCTGCTCGGAGAGCACCTGGTTGGCGCCGGCGTCGCCGATGCCGTCGGTGTGCCCCTCGACGAGGACCGCGGCGGGTTCCACCTGCCGCAGCCGGGCCACCACGCCGGCCAGCAGGTCGCCGGCCCCGGGAGGCAACCGCGCGGAACCGAACGCGAACAGCACGTCGGTGCCCAGCGTGATGGAGGTCCCCCCGGCGACGGGCCGGACGACGTCGACGACGCGCGGCGCCACGTCGCGCACCCCGGCCTCCACCGCGACCACGCGTTCCGGCACCGCGACCACGCGCGCCGCCGCCCGTCGATCGGGGTCGCCCGCCCACTCCTGCACGACCGGGGCGGCGGTCGTCGCGGGCTGGACCACCGCGGTGCCGAGGAGCAGCGCCGCCACCGCCGTCGCGAGGGTCACGTCAGGCCCGCGTGAGGGGCACGGCCGGCAGGCTCCCGGAGGGCGTCTCCACCGCGACCGTCGAGACGTCGGCGGGCGGTGCGGGGAACTCGGCGCTCACCCAGTACGACTGCTGCGGCTGCAGCTCGGCCACGGGCACGTCGCTGCACAGGCACTCACCCGCCGCGTCCTGGAACACCAGGTACCGCTTCAGCCCCACCGGGTCGAACAGGCTGGTCCCGCTGAGGTCGGTGGCGGTGACCTCGTCGCGGAAGGCCCCGTACACCGACCGAGGCTCGGTGCCCGTGTTGCGCACCGCCATCGTCAGCGACACCGCGTCCCCGTGGCGGGCGAGCCGGTACACCTCGAGGGTGACGCCGGGCAGGGTCGACGGCACGGTGGCGACGGGATCCGCGGGCAGGCCCGCGGGAGCGGTGGCGACCGCGTCCGCGGAACCGGTGGCCGCGGTGGGTCGGGGCTGCGCCTCGGAGGGGTCGTCGCCCCCGCCGCTGCAACCGGCCAGCGCGACGGCCGCGGCCGCGGTCAGCAGGAGCGAGGGGGAGGTGTCGGCGCGCACGGGCCCCGATGGTAGGCGGACGCGGGCGGACGAGTCAGCGCCGGTCGGGTGAGCGACCCCCCGACCGCCCGCTCGGCACGGTCCTCGGCCCTGCCCTCAGTCCCACTCCGTGGGCAGCGACGGGTCGCGGTGGTGCACCAGGACCCGCTCGAGCTCCTCGCGCGTGACCCGCGAGCCCGACAGCTCCGGCAGCTCGTCCAGGCCGAACCAGCCGACCTCGAGGGTCTCCAGGTCCTGCGCGGCCACCGGCTCGCCCACGAGCCGGCACAGGAAGAACAGGTGGAACACCGACACCGGCAGCGGCGGCTGCTTGCCGCGCACGTCGCGCTCCCACACCGCCACGAGCTTCACCGGCTCCACCGGGTACCCGGTCTCCTCCAGCACCTCGCGCGCCGCGGCCTCACCGGGCCGGTCGCCGGGGTCCACCCAGCCCCCGGGCAGCGACCACAGCCCGTCGCTGCGCTCGCGCAGCATCAGCAGCCGCTCCCGCTCGTCGACCACGCCGGCGCGCACGTCGACCTTCGGGGTGGCGTACCCGGCGTCCCGGCCCAGCACGAGGCGCAGGTCGGCCACGGGCGTGTCCGACACCGCCGCCAGCAGGCCCGCCGCCAGCTCGGCGATCTGCCGGTAGCGGGCCGTGTCGTAGTCCTTGGTGGCGTCGGCGACGGAGTAGACCAGGCCGTCCTGGGCCAGGGCGGCGAGCCGCACCGCGGCCCGCCGCACCTCCTCCGCCCGCGCGCCGCCCCCGGCGGCGCCGCTCACGCCACCCGCACCACGGCCACGCCCTCACCGGCGAAGCGCACGCCCTGGGCGAGCAGCTCCGGTGCCGGACCGGCCGGGAACGCGGCGAGCACCTCCACCGGGCTGCCCCCGACCTCCACGTCGTCGCCCCCGCCCAGCGACACGACCACCCGGTACGGCCCGCGGTGCAGGACCAGCGAGCCGGCCGCCGCGTCCACGCGCACCCGCCGCAGGTCCGCGTCGTGCAGCTCGGGGACCTCGCGGCGCAGGCGCGTCAGCGTGCGGTACCACTCCAGCACCCGCGCGTGCTGCTCCCGCCCCAGCTCGTCCCAGCGCAGCACCGAGCGCTCCCTCGTCGCCGGGTCCTGCGGGTCGGGCACGTCCTCCGCGCTCCAGCCGTGCTCGCCGAACTCCGAGCGCCGCCCCCGGCTGACCGCCTCGCCCAGCTCGGGGTCGGGGAAGGAGGTGAAGAACTGCCACGGCGTGGAGGCGTTCCACTCCTCGCCCATGAAGATCATCGGGGTGAACGGCCCCAGCAGGTACAGCGCCGCCCCGGCCGCCAGGCGCGCCTCGCCCAGCAGGTGCCCGATGCGCTCGCCGACGGCGCGGTTGCCGACCTGGTCGTGGGTCTGCAGGTACCCCAGGAACGCCGTGCCGGGCACGCGGTCCCGGTCGACCCTCTTGCCCCACACCTCGCCGCGGAAGCTGGAGAAGCGCTCCGCGTGGAAGAACGCCTCCTCGAACGTGGTCTTCAGCACCTCCGGGGAGCCGAAGTCGGCGTAGTAGCCCTGGCGCTCGCCGGTCAGCAGCGCGTGCAGGGCGTGGTGCACGTCGTCGTCCCACTGGGCGCTCATGCCGGTGCCGCCCTCGGCGGTGGGGGTCACCATCGTCGCGTCGTTGAGGTCGGACTCGGCCACCAGGGACAGCGGCCTGCCCAGCTCGTCCGAGAGCTGCGCGACCTCGTCGGCCAGCTGTGCGAGCACGTGCGTCGGGGAGTCGTCGACGAGGGCGTGCACGGCGTCCAGGCGCAGCGCGTCGACGTGGAAGTCGCGGAACCAGCGCAGCGCGTTGTCGCAGATCCAGCGGCGCACCTCCTGCGAGCCGGTGTCGTCGAGGTTGACCGCCGCGCCCCACGGGGTGTCGTGCTTGTCGGTGAAGTACGGGCCGAACTCGGCCAGGTAGTTGCCGCTGGGCCCGAGGTGGTTGTAGACGCAGTCCAGCGCGACGGCCAGCCCCTTGCCGTGGCAGGCGTCCACGAACGCGGCGAACCCCTCCGGACCGCCGTACTCGTGCTGCACCGCGTAGGGGGCGACGCCGTCGTAGCCCCAGTTCCACGGCCCGTCCCACGCCGAGACCGGCAGCACCTCCACGACCTGGACGCCGAGCTCGACGAGGTGGTCCAGCTTCGCGGCCGCCGCGGCGAAGGTGCCCTCCGGCGTGAAGGTGCCCACGTGCAGCTCGTAGAACACCGCACCGCGCGCGTCACGACCGGCCCAGCCGTCGTCCGTCCAGGTGAAGGTGGCGGGGTCGACCACGGCGCTGGCCGCGTGCACCCCCTCGGGCTGCCAGCCCGAGCGCGGGTCGGGGCGCGCGTCGCCGCCGTCGAGGGAGAACGCGTAGCGGGTGCCGTGCCCGGCGCCGTCGACCTCGGCGCTCCACCAGCCCTCCCGCGGCGAGGCGCTGCGCTGCATCGCCTGCCGCATGGCCGATCCGCCCGTGCCGACCACCAGATCCACCCGCTGCGCCGTCGGCGCCCACACCCCGAACCGCTGCATCCGCACCATGGTCCCACCCTGGCGGACGGTGCCCGACCCGGCGACCCGTGCCTCCGGAGCGGTGCTGACGCGTTTGACAGCAACCGTTGGCCCGCACCTAAGGTGTGCCGTCGTCCGGCGTCGACCACCCCGCTGGACAGCCGCACCGCACCGCGACCGCACCGTCGACCGCCGCCCCGCCCGGGCCCCGCCCCGGTGCCGCCGCGGTGCCGCACCCGCGGCACCGGCACGAGCAGGAGGACCCGTGAGCACACCCGGCACCAGTCCCGGCAGCAGCCCCGACAGCACCACCCCCGGCAGCACCACCCCCGGCGGGACCACCGCGGCGCGGCCACCCGGCGGCGCCGGGGCGGCCCCGGCGGGGCGGGAGGCCCACGTGCAGGCGCCGGTCTTCTGGGGAGCGGCGATCGCCGTGCTGGCGCTGGCGGGCTGGATCCTCCTGGCCCCCGAGTCCGCCTCAGCGGCGATCTCCACCGCCGTGGGCTGGGTGGGGCAGTGGTTCGGCTGGTACTACGTCCTGTTCGCCACGGTCGTGCTCGTCTTCGTCGTGGTCCTGGCGCTGTCGCGGTACGGGCGCACCAAGCTCGGCCCGGAGCACTCCTCCCCGCAGTTCAGCACCTTCGCCTGGGTCTCGATGCTGTTCGCCGCGGGCATCGGCACCGACCTGATGTTCTTCGCGGTCGCCGAGCCGGTGACGCAGTTCCTGCAGTCGCCGGTCGGCCAGGGCGGCACGGTGGCCGCCGCGCGCGAGGCGACCGTCTGGACGATGTTCCACTACGGCATCTCCGGCTGGGGCATGTACGCGCTCATGGGCATGGCCCTGGGGTACTTCTCCTACCGGATGAACCTGCCGCTGGCGATCCGCTCGGCGCTGTACCCGGTGTTCGGCCGGCGCGTGCACGGCGCCCTCGGTCACGGCGTCGACATCGCCGCCATGCTCGGCACGATCTTCGGGGTCGCGACGTCGCTGGGCATCGCCGTCGTCCAGCTGAACTTCGGCCTGTTCGTCCTGTTCGGCGTCCCCGAGGGCCCGGCCGCCCAGATCGGGTTGATCGCCCTCGCGGTCGTGCTGGCCACGATCTCCGCCATCACCGGTGTGGACCGGGGGATCAAGCTGCTCTCCCAGCTCAACGTGCTCCTCGCCGCCGGTCTCGTGCTCTTCGTGCTCATCGCCGGGAACACCACCCTGCTCCTCAACGGCCTGGTCATGAACGTCGGCGACTTCGCCAGCGGGTTCGGGTCGCTGACGATGGAGACCTTCGCCTGGACGAACCCGCAGGACTGGATGAACGGCTGGACGCTGTTCTTCTGGGCCTGGTGGGCCGCCTGGGCGGCGTTCGTGGGCATGTTCCTGGCCCGAATCTCCCGTGGGCGCACCATCCGCCAGTTCGTGCTGGGCAGCCTGACCATCCCGTTCGCCTACATCGTCATGTGGGTCTCGATCTTCGGCAACAGCGCCATCGACGCGGTGCGCCGGGGCGGTTCCGACTTCGGCGAGCTGACCGTGAACACGCCGGAGCGGGGGTTCTACACGCTGCTCATGGAGTACCCGGCGTTCACGTTCGTGGCCGGCCTGGCGACCGTCATCGGCCTGCTGTTCTACGTGACGTCCGCCGACTCCGGCGCCCTGGTGATGGCGAACCTGTCGTCCAGGCTGCCGACGCCGAACACCGACGCCGGCACCGGGCTGCGCGTCTTCTGGGCCCTGGCCACCGGCCTGCTCACGGTGGGGATGCTGCTGGTCGGCGGCGTCACCGCCCTGCAGAGCGCCACCGTCGTCATGGGGCTGCCGTTCACCTTCGTGATGCTGCTGGTCATGGTGGGGCTGTACAAGGCGCTGCGCGTGGAGGGCCTGCGGGACGCCAGCCGGGCCTCCAGCCTGCCGGGCCGGCTGTCCGGCCGCAGCCCCGGCGTGCCCGAGCGCCGCGACGGCGACACCTGGCGCCTGCGCCTGGGCCGGGCGATGGGGTACCCCTCGAGCGACGCCGCCCAGCAGCACCTCGACGAGGTCGTCGTGCCCGCGCTGCGGGAGGTCGCCGGCGAGATGCGCGAGCGCGGGGTGGACGCGGAGGTCGGCTGGACCACCGACGCGTTCGGCGACCGCTACGCGCAGCTGGCCGCGGACCTGGGCCAGGTGCAGCCCTTCTGCTACCGGGTCCACCGGGCCGAGCTGCCCGTGCCCGTCTTCGCCCGCGACGACCGGCGCCGCCCCGGCGACGAGCGCGAGCAGGCCTACTCCCGCCTCGAGGTGCACCTCGCCGAGGGCGGGCAGGGCTACGACGTGATGGGCTACACGCACTCGCAGCTGATCGACGACGTGCTCGACCAGTACGAGCGCCACGTGGAGTGGCTGCGGCTGCAGCAGGACTCCACCCGCCAGGCGAACTGACCGTCCCGCAGACCCGGAGGAGCCACCGTGCCCGAGCTGTTCATCGACTCCACCTGGCGCCCGGCCGCCGAGGGCGGGCGCCGCGAGGTCGTCAACCCCTACGACGGCGAAGCCTTCACGAGCGTCGACGAGGCCTCGGCCGTCGATGCGGAGGCCGCCGTCCTCGCGGCCCGCCGCGCCTTCGACACCGGCCCGTGGCCGCGCGCCGGTGCCGAGGAGCGCTCGGCGCTGCTGCGCCGCGTGGCGGACCTGCTCGAGCGCGACCGCGAGGAGATCGCCCGCACCGAGACCCTGGACACCGGCAAGACGCTGGTGGAGAGCCGCATCGACGTCGACGACGTGGCGGCGGTGTTCCGCTACTACGCCGAGCAGGTCCTCGTCGAGGTCGACCGCACCGTGGACGTGGGCCGCGACGACGTCGTCAGCCGCGTCGTGCACCACCCGGTCGGCGTGTGCACCCTCATCGCGCCGTGGAACTACCCGCTGCTGCAGATGTCCTGGAAGGTCGCCCCCGCGCTGGCCGCGGGGAACACCGTCGTCCTCAAGCCCAGCGAGGTCACCCCGCTGACCACGGTGCACCTGGTGCGGCTGCTGGCCGAGGCGGGCGTGCCCGACGGGGTCGTCAACCTCGTGCTGGGGGCGGGTTCCGCGGTCGGGCCGGTCCTGACCGAGCACCCGGCCGTCGACCTGGTCTCCTTCACCGGCGGGCTGGAGACCGGCCGCGCGATCCTGCGCTCGACCGCGCAGACGGTCAAGCGCACGACGGTCGAGCTGGGGGGCAAGAACCCCCAGCTCGTCTTCGCCGACGTCGACCTCGAGCGCGCCGCCGACACCGTCCTGACCGGGGTGTTCCTGCACGCCGGCCAGGTCTGCTCCGCGGGCACCCGGCTCATCGTGGAGGAGTCGATCGCCGACGAGCTCGTGGCCCGCGTCGCCGAGCGCGCCCGGCGCGTGCGCCTGGGCAACGGGCTGGACGAGGGCACCGAGTCCGGGCCGCTGGTCTCGGCGGTGCACCGGGACAAGGTCGAGGGTTACGTGCGCCTCGGGCTGCAGGAGGGCGCCCGGCTCGTCACCGGTGGGCGCCGCCCCTCCGACCCGGGCCTGGCCCGCGGCTTCTTCTACGAGCCCACGATCTTCGACGGCTGCGACCGTTCGATGCGCCTGGTGCAGGAGGAGACCTTCGGCCCGATCATGACCGTCGAGCGCTTCCGCACCGAGGCCGAGGCCGTGGAACTGGGCAACGACACCGCCTACGGCCTGGCCGGCGGGGTGCAGACCGGCGACGACGAGCGCGGGGAGCGCGTCGCGCGCGCCCTGCGGCACGGCACCGTCTGGATCAACGACTTCGGCCCCTACGTCCCGCAGGCGGAGTGGGGCGGGATGCGGATGTCCGGCAACGGCCGCGAGCTCGGCCCGGCCGGGCTGGCGGAGTACCGCGAGACGCAGCACGTGTGGCGCAACACGAAGCCGGCCGCGGCCGACTGGTTCAAGGGCTGACGGTGTCGGCCGGAGGAGAGGGAGAACGGTGAGCACGACGACCCCGGTCGAGGAGTTCGACTACGTCATCGCGGGAGGTGGCACCGCGGGCTGCGTGGTCGCCGCACGCCTGTCGGAGGACCCGTCGGTGACGGTGTGCCTGCTGGAGGCCGGCCCCAGCGACGTCGGCGACGAGAACATCCTCAAGCTGGCCGACTGGATGCACCTGCTGGACTCCGGCTACGACTGGGACTACCCCGTCGAGCCGCAGGAGAACGGCAACAGCTTCCTGCGCCACGCCCGCGCCAAGGTCCTCGGCGGGTGCTCCTCGCACAACTCCTGCATCGCGTTCCACCCGCCCGCCGAGGGCCTGGACGCCTGGGAGGCCATGGGCTGCACCGGCTGGGGCGCGAAGGACGTCCTGCCCCTGGTGCAGCGCCTGGAGAACAACGACGGCCCCGGTGACCACCACGGCCGCAGCGGCCCGGTGCGGCTGCGCACCGTGCCCCCGGTGGACCCGGCCGGCGTCGCGCTGCTGGAGGCCGCCGCCGCGGCGGGGCTGCCGACCGTGCGGTTCAACGAGGGCCCCACCGTCCTCAACGGCGCCGGCTGGTTCCAGATCAACGCCGGCGAGGACGGCACCCGCATGTCCAGCTCGCACGCCTACCTGCACCCGATCCTGGGGCAGCGCCCCAACCTGGAGGTGCGCACCGGGTACTGGGTGGAGAAGGTCGTCGTCGAGCCGGACGCCGACGGCGCCCACCGCGCCACCGGCGTGGAGTACATGGCCCCGGACCTCATCCACCACGGCACCGTCCGCGCCCGCCGCGAGGTGATCGTCTCCGCCGGCGCCATCGACACCCCCAAGCTGCTCATGCTCTCCGGCATCGGCCAGGGCGAGCAGCTGCGGGAGTTCGGCCTCGACGTCCTCGTCGACTCCCCGGGCGTGGGGGAGAACCTCGACGACCACGTCGAGGGCCTGGTGTTCTGGGACGCGCTGCAGCCCATGGTCACCGCCTCCACGCAGTGGTGGGAGATCGGGCTGTTCGCCACCACGGTCGACGGCCTGGACGTGCCGGACCTGATGATGCACTACGGGTCGGTGCCGTTCGACCTCAACACCGTGCGCTGGGGCTACCCCACCACCGACAACGGCTTCTGCCTCACCCCGAACGTCACCCAGGGGAAGTCGCGCGGCACCGTGAAGCTGCGCTCGCGCGACTTCCGCGACCGGGCGCGGGTCGACCCCCGCTACTTCACCGACCCCGAGGGCCACGACCTGCGGGTCATGACCGAGGGGATCCGCCTGGCCCGGCGCATCGTGGAGCAGGAGCCCATGGCGCCGTGGGCGGGGGCCGAACTCGCCCCGGGCAAGGACGTGGTGACCGACGACGAGATCGCCGACTACGTCAAGAAGACGCACAACACCGTCTACCACCCGGCGTGCACCGCCCGGATGGGGGCCGAGGACGACCGCATGGCCGTGGTGGACCCGCGGCTGCGGGTCAAGGGCGTGCGGGGCCTGCGCGTCGCCGACGGCTCGATCATGCCGTTCCTCGGCGCGGTCAACCCCAACATCACCACCATGGCGATCGGTGAGAAGTGCGCCGACATGCTCAGGGAGGACGCGCGCTGACGCGGGTGCCGGGGCGCGGCCACGCCGCACCCCGGCACGCCCCCCCCGGCGACCCGGGGGGCTCAGGCGGTGAGGTGCCGGGCCAGGTCGTCCAGGACCCGTACCGCGCCGCTGTACCCCAGCCCCAGGAACCACGTCTCGTCGTCGACGCGCTGCGCGCGGCCCTGCGCCACGGCCGGGATCGTGCTCCACAGGGGTCCGGAGAGCACGGCGGCCTCCTCGGTGGCGTCCACCGGCCCGTAGCTGGTGTAGAACAACCGGTCCCCGTCGGCGCGCGTGATGGTCTCCGCGGAGACCTCCACCGCCAGGTCGTCCACGTCCTGCTCCGCCGGGCGGGGCAGGCCCACGTCGCCCAGCACGACGCCGATGAACGACAGGTCCCCGTACAGCCGGATGCGCCCGGGCATGAACCGCACCAGCGAGATCGTCGGCGGGGTGGCCCCCAGTTCCGCCCGCAGCGCGTCCGCGCGCTCCTGGTAGTCCGTCAGGAGCGCCTCGGCCTCGCCGCGCACCCCCAGGGCGTCGCCGGCCAGCAGGAGGTTCTCCTTCCACGGGAACCCCGGGCGGTGGCTGAGGACGGTGGGGGCGATCTGCGACAGCTGCGGGTACAGCTCCTGGACCCGCAACGCGCTGCCCAGCACCAGGTCCGGCCGCAGAGCCGCCACGGCCTCGAGGTCGATCTGGTCGAGCGGCCCCACGGTCTCGACCCGCCCGTCGACCTGCTCGGCGAGGTGGGAGGGCAGCCCGGTCTGCCCGGCGGTGGTGCCCATCCCCACCGGCGTCACCCCGAGGGACAGCACGGCGTCCAGCTCGCCGGTGTCCAGCACGACCACGCGCTGCGGGCGCCGCTCGATCGTCGTGCTGCCGGCGGCGTGGGTGAGCGTGCGCGGGAACTCCCCGTCCGGCGCACCGGAACCCAGGGCGGCCGTCGCGCTGTCGGCCGTGCGGAACGCGGACCCGCCCTGGGCGACGTCGGCGGTCGCGCTCGCAGCCGGTGCCGGGGAGCTGCTGCTCCCCGCACCGCAGCCGGTCAGCAGGGCGAGGAGGGACGCGGCACCGCCGGCGGCGACGGTGCGGCGCGATGGGTGGCTGAGGGGGACCTGTGCGGACACGCGAGGAAGGATAGCCTCACCACACCTGCCGTCCGCGGCGCCCTCGCCGTGGACGCGGGGGGGGGGGGGGGGGGGGGGGGGGGGGGGGGGGGGGGGGGGGGGGGGGGGGGGGGGGGGGGGGGGGGGGGGGGGGGGGGGGGGGGGGGGGGGGGGGGGGG
>NZ_JBKBCT010000033.1:0-38802 GCF_050871525.1 Kineococcus auxinigenes
CGGCCCCGCCCGGCCCCGCGCCCCCCCCCCCCCCCCCCCCCCCCCCCCCCCCCCACACCCACCCCCGCGCGGGGGGCGCCCCCCCCCCGCCCGGGGGGGGGGCCCCCGGGGGGCCGACCCGACGCACCCCGGGACGTGTGCGCCCGGGGTGCGTCGGCGCAGGTTCAGCGAGCGCCGGCCGTGGGGGAGGGGGGCACCGGTTCGCGCTCCCCACGCACCTGCCCGGGCGTGTCCCCGGTCGCCGGCGGCGGGCCCGTGCTGGCCCGCACGACCAGCGCGGGGTGCAGCGGTCCCGGCTCGACCACCCGGCGGGCCAACCGGCCCAGCAGCACCCGCACGCACCGCCGGCCGATCTCCGTGAAGTCCTGGTGCACCGTCGTCAGCGGCGGGTTGAGGTAGGCCGCCTCCGGCACGTCGTCGAACCCCGCGACGCTCACGTCCCCCGGCACCGACAACCCGCTCTCCGAGACCGCCCGCACCACCCCGACGGCCATGTGGTCGTTGCCGCAGAACACCGCGGTGGCACCTGCGGCCAGCACCTCGCGACCCGCTCGGTAGCCCGAGGCCGCCGTCCAGTCCCCGCGCACCGGCCGCGGGACCACCCGCATCGCCTCCACCAGCGCAGTGCGCCACCCGGTCGACCGGGCCCGGGACTCGGCCCAGTCCACCGGGCCGCCCACGTGGTGCACGGTGCGGTGACCCAGCTCCAGCAGGTGCTCGGTCACCCGGCGCGCCGCCGCCACCTCGCCCCAGTACGCGTCCGGCACACCCGCACCGTCCAGCCCGGGCGCCAGCACGCACGGGAACGTCGCGCTCGCCGCCGCGACGGCCGCCTGGGAGGCGTCCTCGGGCACCACGGCGATGGCGCCGTCGACCGACTGCCCGCGCAGCTCCTGGAACGCCTCCTCGACCGTCGCGGGCAGCAGGTCGCTGACCATGACGACCGTGACGGAGTACCCCGCGGCCCGAGCGGCCTCCTGCACCCCGACCAGGGTCAGCGCGGGCCCGTAGAGGGAGGTGCTGGCCGCCACCACGCCGATGCGGTGCGAGCGCCGGGTCACCAGTGCCCGCGCGGCCGCGTTCGGCTGGTACCCCAGTTCCGCGATGGCCTGCTCGACGCGCTCCCGGGTCCGCCGGGCCACCGAGCCGGAGCCGCGCACGACCCGCGAGACGGTCTGCTGCGACACGCCCGCGAGCTCGGCGACGTCCGCCAGCACCGGTGTGCGCGGGCCCTCTGCCGGCATCGGCGCCGGGTCGGGAGGAGGACTCATCTGCGTTTCCTGCCTGTGGCCGTGCGGGGCACGGGGGAGCGGGGGGACGGGGGTCGGCCCGGGACGTCCACGTCCACGTGCGGAGCTCGGGAGCGCCCGCCGGCCGGGCGGGCGCGTCGTCCGGAGCCGACAGGGTAGCCCAGCCGCGACCGTGTGCGCCCGGCCCGGACCCGCTGTGCGCCGGCGTTGCTCCTGATGGGGGAACGGCTTGACGGCCCAGACTGCTAACGTTAACAATGTTCGACGTCCAACCGCTTGCTGCTGTTGAACGGGACGAGGAAGCCCGGTCGAGCAGGCGGTCACCACGCCAGCAGCTGGCACCCAGATCAACGTCGCGAACCACCCGTGTTCCGACGCTCACGAGGTACAGAGGAGTTCCGCCGTGATCACTCGTCGCTACCTGGCCGCCTTCGCCGCCGGCCTGGCCCTGACCGTCTCCGCCTGCGGCGGCGAGGGCGCCGGCTCCGGAACTTCCGGGTCCGACGGCGCCGCCGAGGGTGACGTCACCGTCGGCGTCTCGATGCCGACCCAGACGTCCGAGCGGTGGATCGCCGACGGCAACAACGTCGAGGCCGGCCTGAAGGAGGCCGGTTACGAGGTCGAGCTGCAGTACGCCAACGACGACATCCCCACCCAGTCGCAGCAGATCGACCAGATGATCACCCAGGGGGTCGACCTGCTGATCGTGGCCGCTATCGACGGCACCGCGCTCAGCAGCCAGCTCGCCGCCGCGAAGGCGGCCGGCATCGAGGTCATCTCCTACGACCGCCTCATCCGCGGCAGCGGCGACGTGGACTTCTACGTCTCCTTCGACAACTACAACGTCGGTGTGCAGCAGGGCACCTCGCTGCTGACCGGGCTGGGCCTGCTCAACGAGGACGGTTCCCCGGGCACCGCCACCGGCCCCTTCAACGTCGAGCTGTTCGCCGGCTCCCTGGACGACAACAACGCCCAGTTCTTCTGGAACGGCGCGATGGACACCATCCAGCCGTTCATCGACTCCGGCCAGGTCGTCGTCAAGTCCGGCCAGACCACGATCGACCAGGCCGCGATCCTGCGCTGGCAGCAGGAGACCGCGCAGCGGCGCATGGAGGACCTGCTGACCTCCGCCTACAACGACGGCAGCAAGGTCGACGGCGTGCTGTCGCCCTACGACGGCATCTCCCGCGGCATCATCACCGCGCTGCAGAACGCCGGCTACGGCAGCGCCGACAAGCCCATGCCGATCATCACCGGCCAGGACGCCGAGATCGCCTCCGTCAAGCTCATCGTCGACGGGGTGCAGTACTCCACCATCTTCAAGGACACCCGCCTGCTGGCCGAGCAGGCCGTGACCGCCGCCGAGGCCATGCTCGACGGCGAGGAGCCCGAGGCGAACGACACCACCACGTACGACAACGGCGTGAAGGTCGTCCCGGCGTACCTGCTGGAGTCCCAGATCGTGACGGCGGACAACATCGTCGAGACCCTCGTGGACACCGAGTACTACAGCCAGGCCGAGGTCGACACCGGCCAGGCCAGCTGAACCTCCGCCAGTTCACGGCTCGTCCCCGTCGCGTCCCGCGGCGGGGACGAGCCGTGCGGACCACACCCCCACACCACAGCGGGCGCGACCGTGCCCGCACGGTTCCCCGAGCGAGGACGACGGCGCGCCGATGACCGAGAACATCCTGGAAATGCGTTCCATCACCAAGACCTTCCCCGGCGTGAAGGCGCTGTCCGGCGTCTCCCTGTCGGTGCGGCGCGGTGAGGTGCACGCCATCTGCGGCGAGAACGGCGCGGGCAAGTCCACCCTGATGAAGGTCCTGTCGGGTGTCTACCCGCACGGCACCTACGAGGGTGAGATCTTCTTCGACGGCCAGGTGTCGCGGTTCGGCGGCATCTCGGACAGCGAGAAGGTCGGCATCGCCATCATCCACCAGGAGCTGGCGCTGGTGCCCTACCTGTCCATCACCGAGAACCTCTTCCTGGGCAACGAGGTCAAGGGGCGCAGCGGCCTCATCGACTGGCACCGCGCCAACGGCGAGGCGTCCCGGCTCCTGGCGCGCGTCGGCCTCGACGAGAACCCCACCACGCCCATCGGCCAGCTCGGCGTCGGCAAGCAGCAGCTCGTCGAGATCGCCAAGGCGCTGAGCAAGGACGTCAAGCTGCTCATCCTCGACGAGCCGACGGCGGCGCTGAACGACAACGACTCCGAGCACCTGCTGGGCCTGCTGCGGCAGCTGCGCAACGAGGGCATGACCAGCATCATGATCTCGCACAAGCTCAACGAGATCGAGTCGATCTCCGACGCGGTGACCATCATCCGCGACGGGCAGACGATCGAAACGCTCGACATGCGCGCCGACGCCGTCACCGAGGACCGCATCATCCGTGGCATGGTCGGCCGCGACCTGGACAGCCGGTACCCCGAGCGCGAGTCCCACCCCGGCGAGGAGGTGTTCCGCATCGAGGGCTGGACCGTCGGGCACGCCACCCAGGACCGGCACGTCGTCGACGGTGCCGACCTGTCCGTTCGGGCCGGCGAGGTCATCGGCATCGCGGGTCTCATGGGCGCCGGTCGCACGGAACTGGCGATGAGCGTCTTCGGCCGCTCCTACGGTCGCTACCTCGGCGGGCGGCTGTACATGCACGGCAAGCCGATCCAGGCGCGCACGGTGCGCGAGGCCATCAAGCACGGCATCGCCTACGCCACCGAGGACCGCAAGAAGTACGGCCTGAACCTCATCGACGACATCAAGCGGAACATCTCCGCCGCAGCGCTGGGCAAGCTCGCCACCGGCGGTTTCGTGAACTCCCACGAGGAGATCCGCGTCGCCGAGGACAGCAAGCGCAGCATGAACATCAAGGCCCCCACCGTCATGGCGCTGACCGGCAAGCTCTCCGGGGGGAACCAGCAGAAGGTCGTGCTGTCGAAGTGGATCTACTCCGACCCGGAGGTCCTGATCCTCGACGAGCCGACCCGCGGCATCGACGTCGGCGCCAAGTACGAGATCTACACGATCATCAACCGCCTCGTGGCGGCCGGCAAGGCGGTCATCGTGATCTCCTCCGAGCTGCCCGAGCTGCTGGGCATCTGCGACCGCATCTACACCCTCTCCGCGGGCCGCATCACCGGGCAGCTGCCCGCGAGCGAGGCGACGCAGGAGAGCCTCATGAGCCTCATGACCAAGGACAAGACGCCGGCGCGGGCCGGCGCGCACACCCCTTCCACCGACGACGACCAGGAGCACTCCGCATGAGCGGTACCGGCGATCTCCTCAAGAAGGGCACGGCTCCGGGGAGCCTGCCCGGCAAACCCCCCGCGCCGCGCACCGGCTCTGCGAACCCGTTCCGCGCGATGACGAGCAACCTGCGCGAGAGCGGCATCTACATCGCGTTCGTCGTCGTGGTGCTCCTGTTCGGCTTCCTCACCGACTGGCTGTCGCTGAGCCCGGGCAACATCACCAACATCGTCCTGCAGTACTCCTACGTGCTGGTCCTGGCGATCGGCATGGTCATCGTCATCGTCGCCGGGCACATCGACCTCTCGGTCGGCTCGGTGGTGGCGCTGACCGGGGCCGTTTCGGCGCAGCTCGTCATCGGCTCGAGCCAGCCGTGGTGGGTCGGCGTGCTCGCCGCCCTCGCCGTGGGTCTCGCCATCGGTGCCTGGCAGGGCTTCTGGGTCGCCTTCGTCGGCATCCCCGCCTTCATCGTGACCCTGGCCGGCATGCTGCTGTTCCGCGGCCTGACGTACTACGTCCTGGACAACGTGTCGCTGTCGCCGTTCCCGGGGGAGTACAACGGGATCGCCACGGGCTTCATCCCCGCCCTGATGGGCGGCTACGGCTACGACGCGTTCACCCTGTTCATCGGTGCGCTGGCGGTGGCGGGGTACGCCGTCAGCCAGGTCCGCAACCGGATGGCCCGGGTGCGCTACCAGCAGACCGTCGAGTCGATGGCGCTGTTCGTGCTGAAGATCGTCGCCGTCGCGGCCGTGGTCATGGCCTTTGCGTGGCAGCTGGCGAACAGCCGCGGCATGCCGATCGTCCTGATCATCCTCGCGGTGCTGATCCTGACGTACTCGCTCGTCATGAAGTCCTCGGTCTTCGGCCGTCAGGTGTACGCCATCGGCGGCAACCTCGCCGCGGCGCAGCTGTCCGGCGTGAACGTCCGGAGGGTCAACTTCTGGATCTTCGTCAACATGGGCTTCCTGGCCGCGGTGGCGGGTGTCATCTTCTCCTCGCGCTCCAACGGTGCGCAGCCGGGTGCCGGCAACAGCTTCGAGCTGGACGCCATCGCCGCCGCCTTCATCGGCGGTGCAGCGGTCACCGGCGGCGTGGGCAAGGTCACCGGCGCCATGATCGGTGGCCTCCTCGTCGGCGTCATCTCCAACGGCATGCAGCTGCTGGGCGTGGACCAGTCCCTCCAGCAGGTCATCAAGGGCCTGGTGCTGCTGCTGGCGGTGGCCTTCGACGTCTACAACAAGCGACGTGGTGGGGTGCGCTGACGCGCTGATCCCTGCGTGAGCGAGGGCCCGACCGGAGCACTCCGGTCGGGCCCTCGCTCGTCGTGCTCCGCCGCTCGGAAGCCGCAACGCCACCCTGTTGCGACGTAAGTATCGCTTATCACGGGTAACGGACTAGAAGACCAAGTTTCCACAAGCATCGACCCCGAAAGGACACCGGTAGCGTTCAGCTCGTGCTGAGGGTGGGTCTGACAGGGGGCATCGGAGCGGGCAAGTCGACCGTGGCTCGGTGCTTCGCCGCGCTGGGTGCCGTGGTCGTCGATGCCGATGTCCTCGCCCGGGAGGTCGTGGCCCCGGGCACAGCGGGGTGGCACGCGGTCGTGGAGCGCTTCGGTCCTGGTGTCCTGACCCCGGACGGTGAGCTGGACCGTCCGGCGCTGGGACGACTCGTGTTCACCGATCCCGCCGCGCGGCGAGACCTGAACGCCGTGGTCCACCCGCTCGTGGCCGCCCGTCGTGAGGAGCTGGTCGCCGCGGCCCCGGTCGACGCGGTGGTGGTGGAGGACGTGCCGCTGCTGGTCGAGACGGGGATGGCGCCGCGGTTCCCGCTGGTGGTGGTCGTGCACGCCGACGTGACCGAGCGTGTGCGCCGCCTGGTCGAGGACCGCGGGATGTCGGAGGGGGACGCCCGCGCACGGGTGGGGGCCCAGGCCGGTGACGACGAGCGCCTGGCCGCCGCTGACGTCGTCCTGGACAACCCGCGACGCGCTGCGGGATCGCCGGACCCCCTGCCGGCCGCGGTGGAGGACCTGTGGCGCGACCGGCTCGTGCCCTTCGAGCGCAACCTGCGGGAGCGCCGGGTCGCGGCACCCCGTCCGCGCGGGGGAATCCGTGCGCAGCAGCAGCGGGTGGCGCGGCTGGTCGCCCGCGTGGCTCACGCCGCCGGCGTGGGCGACCGGGCTGTCGAGCCCGTGGACGCGGCAGTCCTGCGCGGAGCGCCCGTGGAGGACGTCGTGGAGCTGCAGCTGACGGTGCCGTCGACAGCGGACGTCGCACGCCTCGAGGAGGTGCTGGCCGCTGCCGGTTTCCCCCGGGTGGTGGGGGAGGGGGACGGTGCCCTGCACGGCTCGGCCGATCCTGGCAGCCCGGCCCGCCTGCACGTGCGGGTCGCGGGGTCGCCGGACCGGCGCTGAGCCTCGGCCGGCGGCGACGGGGTGGCGGGTGCCGTTCGCCCTGGGCGGGACCGGGCGCCGGTGTCGGAGGTGCGACCTACAGTTGCCCCATGCGGCCCACGACAGACATCCAGCGACGGGTGGCCCCCTTCGAGGTGGTCTCCGACTTCGCTCCGTCGGGCGACCAGCCGGCGGCCATCGCCGAGCTGGCGCGCCGCGTGCGGGGCGGGGAGAAGGACGTGGTGCTGCTGGGGGCGACCGGCACCGGCAAGTCGGCGACCACCGCGTGGCTCATCGAGCAGGTGCAGCGCCCCACGCTGGTGATGGCGCCGAACAAGACGCTGGCGGCGCAGCTGGCCAACGAGTTCCGCGAGCTGCTGCCGAACAACGCGGTGGAGTACTTCGTCTCGTACTACGACTACTACCAGCCCGAGGCGTACGTGCCGCAGTCGGACACGTACATCGAGAAGGACTCCTCGATCAACGACGAGGTGGAGCGGTTGCGGCACTCGGCGACGAACTCGCTGCTGACGCGCCGCGACGTCGTGGTGGTCGCCACCGTGTCGTGCATCTACGGGCTGGGCACGCCGCAGGAGTACGTGGACCGCATGGTCACGCTGCGGGTGGGCGAGAGCATGGACCGCGACGACCTGCTGCGGAGGTTCGTGGGCATGCAGTACACCCGCAACGACATGGCGTTCACCCGCGGGACGTTCCGCGTGCGGGGGGACACCGTGGAGATCATCCCGCAGTACGAGGAGCACGCCCTGCGGGTGGAGTTCTTCGGCGACGAGATCGACAAGCTGTACACGCTGAACCCGCTGACGGGGGAGGTGCTGCGCGAGGAGGAGATGGTGCACGTCTTCCCCGCGTCGCACTACGTCGCGGGGCCGGAGCGCCTGGAGCGGGCGATCGGCACGATCGAGGCGGAGCTGACGGAGCGGCTGGCGGAGCTGGAGCAGCAGGGCAAGCTGCTGGAGGCTCAGCGGCTGCGGATGCGCACGACGTACGACATCGAGATGCTGCGTCAGGTCGGCACGTGCTCGGGGGTGGAGAACTACTCCCGTCACATGGACGGCCGGGAGCCGGGGTCGGCGTCGAACACGCTGCTGGACTACTTCCCCGAGGACTTCCTGCTCGTGATCGACGAGTCGCACGTGACGGTCCCGCAGATCGGGGCGATGTACGAGGGGGACGCCTCGCGCAAGCGCACGCTGGTGGACTTCGGCTTCCGCCTGCCCAGCGCGATGGACAACCGCCCGCTGCGCTGGGAGGAGTTCCTGGAGCGGGTGGGGCAGACGGTGTACCTGTCGGCGACGCCCGGCCCGTACGAGCTGTCCCGCGGCGACGGGGTGGTGGAGCAGATCATCCGGCCGACGGGGCTGGTGGACCCGCAGGTGGTGGTCAAGCCCACCAAGGGGCAGATCGACGACCTGCTGCACGAGGTGCGGGCGCGGGCTGCGCGCGACGAGCGGGTCCTGGTGACGACCCTGACGAAGAAGATGGCCGAGGACCTCACCGACTACCTGCTGGACCAGGGCGTGCGGGTGCGGTACCTGCACTCCGACATCGACACGCTGCGGCGGGTGGAGCTGCTGCGGGAGCTGCGCCAGGGCGAGTACGACGTGCTGGTGGGGATCAACCTGCTGCGCGAGGGGCTGGACCTGCCGGAGGTGTCGCTGGTGGCGATCCTGGACGCCGACAAGGAGGGGTTCCTGCGGTCGGCGACGTCGCTGATCCAGACGATCGGCCGCGCGGCGCGCAACGTCTCCGGTCAGGTCCACATGTACGCCGACACGATCACCCCGTCGATGGCGAAGGCGATCGAGGAGACGAACCGCCGGCGCGAGAAGCAGGTCGCGTACAACCGCGAGCGCGGGGTGGATCCGATGCCGCTGCGCAAGCGCATCGCCGACATCACCGACCTCATCGCCCGCGAGGACGCCGACACCTCCGCGCTGCTGGCGGCGCAGGGGGGCAGCGGCCGGTCGCAGTCGCGGGGCAAGGCCCCGGTGCCGGCCCGGGGGGCCAAGGGGGCGTCGGTGGGTCGCGAGGTGGGCCCGGAGCCGCGCGGGTCGATGCCGCAGGCGGACCTGGCCGACCTCATCCAGCAGCTGAGCGAGCAGATGCGTTCGGCGGCCGCGGAGCTGCAGTTCGAGCTGGCGGCGCGGTTGCGCGACGAGATCGGTGACCTGAAGAAGGAGCTGCGGGGGATGCGGGCGGCGCAGGGCGCCTGAGGTCCTGGGCGGCTGGGCGTCTCGCCGGGGGGCGTCTCGCCGGGGGGCGTGGCGCCTCAGTCGCCCAGCGGCGCCACGAGCGGCACGGGGGACACGCTGCCCGTGGCGGTCAGGTGCTGCAGGAGGGTCTCGCTGATGCGGCGCAGCTGCAGCTGCTGCTCGGCGTCGAGCTGGTCGAAGAGCACCTCGCGCACGGTCTCGACGTGCCCGGGAGCGGCGGCCTCGAGGGCTTGCAGGCCCTGTTCGGTCAGGACGGCGTTGAAGCCGCGCCCGTCGGTGGCGCAGGCTTCGCGCCGGATCCAGCCGCGCTCCTCCATGCGTGCGACGGCGTGCGAGACGCGGCTGCGCGAGGACAGCGAGGAGTCGGCGAGTTCGCTCATGCGCAGCGAGCGCCCGGGGGCCTCGGACAGGCGCACGAGCATCTCGTAGTAGGTGTGGACCACGCCGGAGTCGTGCTGCAGCTGGCGGTCGACCCGGTCCATGAGCAGCTGGACGGCGGCGAGGAAGCCGCGCCAGGTGCGCTGCTCGTCGGGGTCCAGCCAGCGGGGGGCGGTCGTGGTGGGGTGGGTGTCGCCGGGGGCCATGCGCCCCAGGGTAGTCGTCACCTTCAACTACCGTCGTCCGTCGACAGGATGATCCCGGTCGGGCTGCCGGAGCAGGTGTGCTGAGCCGGGTGGTCGGCGGGCGGTGTCGGAGGCGGCGCCTAGGGTTGGTGCCGTGGCTTCTCGCACTCCTTCCAGCGGCTCTGCCCGCGCCAGCAGCACCCCCCGCCGCGCCACCCGTGCCGCGGCGGGCACCGCCACCCGGCCGGTGGCCACGGCCGCCGTCAGCTCCGACCGCCTGGTGGTGCGCGGGGCGCGCGAGCACAACCTGAAGAACGTGTCGGTGGACCTGCCGCGCGACAGCCTGGTGGTCTTCACGGGGCTGTCGGGGTCGGGGAAGTCGTCCCTGGCGTTCGACACGATCTTCGCGGAGGGGCAGCGGCGGTACGTGGAGTCGCTGTCGGCGTACGCGCGCCAGTTCCTGGGGCAGATGGACAAGCCCGACGTGGACTTCATCGAGGGGCTGTCGCCGGCGGTCTCGATCGACCAGAAGTCGACCTCGCGCAACCCGCGCTCGACGGTGGGGACGATCACGGAGGTGTACGACTACCTGCGTCTGCTGTTCGCGCGGGCGGGGCGCCCGCACTGCCCGGTGTGCGGGGAGCCGGTGGGGCGGCAGACGCCGCAGCAGATCGTGGACCAGCTGCTGGAGCTGGAGGCGGGCACGCGCTTCCAGGTGCTGGCGCCGGTGGTGCGCGACCGCAAGGGGGAGTACGCGGACCTCTTCCGGGAGCTGCAGTCGAAGGGCTTCGCGCGGGCCCGGGTGGACGGTGAGGTCGTCGGGCTGGACAGCCCGCCCACGCTGCAGAAGAAGCTCAAGCACACCATCGAGGTCGTGGTCGACCGCCTGGTGGTCAAGGACGGTGTGAAGCGGCGCCTGACGGACTCGGTGGAGACGGCCCTGGTGCTCTCGGGCGGTCTGCTGGTGGCGGACCTGGTGGACGTGGAGGGGCCGGAGGGCGAGCGCCGCTTCTCGGAGAAGATGGCGTGCCCGAACGAGCACCCGCTGGACGTGGACGAGATCGAGCCGCGCTCGTTCTCCTTCAACGCGCCGTTCGGGGCGTGCCCGGAGTGCACGGGCATCGGGACGCAGCTGGAGGTGGACCCGGACCTGGTGGTGCCGGACGAGGACCTCACGCTGGCCGAGGGGGCGATCGCGCCGTGGGCGAGCGCGTCGGCGGACTACTTCCAGCGCCTGATGACGGCGCTGGCGGACGACCTGTCCTTCTCGATGGACACGCCGTGGCGTGCTCTGCCGAAGCGGGCCAAGGACGCCCTGCTGCAGGGCAAGGACCACGAGGTGCAGGTGCGCTACCGCAACCGGTGGGGGCGTGAGCGTCAGTACTCCACGGGCTTCGAGGGCGTGATCCCGTTCGTCAAGCGTCGGCACGGTGAGACGGAGTCGGACTGGAGCAAGGAGCGCTACGAGGGGTACATGCGGCAGACGCCGTGCCCGGTGTGCCGGGGGGCGCGGCTGAAGCCGTCGATCCTGGCGGTGAAGGTGGGGGGGATGTCGATCGCGGACGTGTGCGCCCTGCCGATCGACGAGTGCGCGAGGTTCCTGGACGCGGTGGAGCTGACGGCGCGGGAGAAGAAGATCGCCGCTCAGGTCGTCAAGGAGATCCAGGCGCGGCTGGGGTTCCTGCTGGACGTGGGGCTGGACTACCTGTCGCTGGACCGGCCGGCGGGGACGCTGTCGGGTGGTGAGGCGCAGCGCATCCGGCTGGCCACGCAGATCGGGTCGGGTCTGGTGGGGGTGCTGTACGTGCTGGACGAGCCGAGCATCGGGTTGCACCAGCGCGACAACCGGCGCCTGATCGACACGCTGACGCGTCTGCGGGACCTGGGCAACACGCTGATCGTCGTGGAGCACGACGAGGACACGGTGCGGGTGGCGGACTGGGTGGTGGACTTCGGCCCGGGTGCCGGTGAGCGCGGCGGTCAGGTGGTGCACTCCGGGGACGTGGAGGGGCTGCTGGCCAACCCGGAGTCGCTGACGGGGCAGTACCTGTCCGGTGCGCGCAGCATCGAGGTGCCCGCGCAGCGGCGCCCGGTGGACCCGGCGCGGTCGCTGGTGGTGAGCGGTGCCCGTGAGCACAACCTGAAGGACGTCACGGTGGAGTTCCCGCTGGGGTGCCTGGTGGCGGTGACGGGTGTGTCGGGGTCGGGCAAGTCGACGCTGGTCAACGACATCCTGTACACGGTGCTGGCGAACAAGCTCAACGGTGCGCGGCGGGTGCCGGGCAGGCACAAGTCGGTGCAGGGTCTGGAGCACCTGGACAAGGTCGTGCACGTGGACCAGAGCCCGATCGGTCGCACCCCGCGCTCGAACCCGGCGACGTACACGGGGGTGTTCGACCACATCCGCAAGCTGTTCGCGTCGTCGCCGGAGGCGAAGCTGCGGGGGTACCAGCCGGGGCGGTTCTCGTTCAACGTCAAGGGTGGGCGGTGCGAGGCGTGCTCGGGTGACGGCACGTTGAAGATCGAGATGAACTTCCTGCCGGACGTTTACGTGCCGTGCGAGGTGTGCCACGGGGCGCGGTACAACCGCGAGACGCTGGAGGTGCACTTCAAGGGCAAGACGATCGCCGAGGTGCTGGACATGCCGATCGAGGAGGCGAAGGACTTCTTCTCCGCGGTGCCGGCGATCTCGCGGTACATGGGCACGCTGACGGAGGTGGGGTTGGGGTACGTGCGGCTGGGGCAGCCGGCGACGACCCTGTCCGGTGGTGAGGCGCAGCGGGTGAAGCTGGCGGCGGAGCTGCAGCGGCGCTCGAACGGTCGCACGATCTACGTGCTGGACGAGCCGACCACGGGGTTGCACTTCGAGGATATCCGCAAGCTGCTGGGCGTGGTGCAGGGGCTGGTGGACAAGGGCAACAGCGTCCTGGTCATCGAGCACAACCTGGACGTCATCAAGAGCGCGGACTGGCTGGTGGACATGGGTCCGGAGGGTGGCGGTGGTGGTGGGGCGGTCGTGGCCACCGGTACCCCGGAGCAGGTCGCGGCCGATCCGGCCAGCCACACGGGGCGGTTCCTGGCCGAGCTGCTGGGCACGGCGCAGGTCCCGCCGCGGCGTCGGCCGGCGGCGCGGCGCAAGGTGCCGGCGCAGGTGGGCTGAGCGCTCCCGCGCCCGTCGGGTGGCACCGGGCTGAGCTGGTCCCCGGTGCCACCCGGTGCCGGTTGTGCTCTCAGCTGGCGCCGGCCGTGGTGCGCAGGTCGTGCAGGGCGGTGTAGGTGGAGCTGCCGGCGGCTGCGGTGCGCAGTTCGTGGGCGGTGGCGTCGATGTACTGCTGGGAAGTCGTCAAGCTCTGGTGGCCGAGCAGTCGCATGACTTCCACGGCGCTGGCCCCGGCGGCGACGACGCGGGTGGCGAAGGTGTGCCGCAGGGCGTGCACGAGCGCCCCGCGCTGGACGCGGTCGCCGATGCCGGCGGCGCGGTAGCAGGAGCGCACGAGGTACTGCAGCTGGTCGCGGGTGAGGGCGCGCTCCCGGGTGTCGACGAACAGGGGGGCGTCCAGGGGCAGGGCGCGGGTGCGGGGGAAGCGCTGCCGGCGGGTGGCGAGGTAGGTGTCCACGAGGTCGGCGAGCGCGGGCTCGACGGGCACGCTGCGTTCGGTGTTGCCCTTGCCGAGCACCCGCAGCCGCTGCTCGCCGCGGGTGCCGACGAGGTCGCCGGTGCGCAGGCCGAGGAGTTCCGCGCTGCGCAGCCCGCTGACCAGCAGGGTGGCCAGGACGGCGAGGTCGCGTTCGGGCCAGGGGTCGCGGGCGGCGCGGCACCCGGCGGCGACGGCTCTCAGCAGGACCTCGGGGGTGTCCTCGCCGCGCAGCGGTTTGGGGCCCTGCCGGTCGGGCCGGGGGCGGTGCACCCCGGCCATGGGGTTGCCGGCCAGGGCGTCCTCGGCGACGAGGAAGTCGCACAGCCCGCTCCAGGTGGACCAGCAGCGGGCGATGGAGCTGCGGGCGTGGTCCAGGGAGAAGTCGGCGAACGCGACCCGCAGGACGGCGGTGGTGAGGTCGGCGACGACGGGGTCCTCGGTGCCGACGGCCCGGCGGATGCGGGGGAGCAGCGCGGCGATGTCGCGGCGGCGCGCCGCCACGGTGTGGGGGGAGTCCTTGCGGGGGAGTCGCGCCACTTCGTAGGCGTGCACAGCTGCCGTCAGGGAGGTGCGGGAAGTCGCCGACTCGGGAACCCCGGGGAACAGGGGAGTCATGAGTTCAGCGTAGCCGACGGGGGAGTGGCGTGTCAAGCAGAACCGTTGCAGCGCAACGGTTCTCGCTCGCGATCCGCATACTCCTCGTTATGCGGAACTCATGGGCACCCGGGCCTGTGCACCTCGGGGAGTTCGGGGCTGGGAAGTTCGGGCCTGGGGGGTTCCCAGAACTCAGGCGCCGAGAACGTGGCAGCCGAGCCGAGCCGAGCCGACGCGCCGGCATCTGGTCGGCTCGGGTGTCGCGGAGGGGCGCAGAGATCCGAGGGTTTCGGCGTGAGCCGCCTGGACCGGGTCGCGCCGGGTGCCTGTGAGGCTCAAGGCTCAAGGCCGAGGTCCGTACGGGCCGGCGTCGTGTCGGTGAGCGTGTCCGTCGGTGAGCGCGTCGCGGTGCGCGTCGAGGGTGGCTGTGCGAGAGGTCGGCTCGACGAGAGGTGTCGTCGAAGCGACCGGAGCGCTCCTGAAGGGGGTCCACCGGCTCGACAGCCAACGCCGATAATCGACATTATGTCATTCCGGTGGTCGAGAGGGGTCCCCTCGCGGCCGCGCAGTCTGTCCCGCCCCGGTGAGGCCGGTCCGGTGCTTCACCGCCGTCCACCGTGGACCCGGCGGGCAGACCACCGCCCTGCTGACCCACGTCAGCGATCGCGCCCACCGCAACGGCGATCCGGACGCGGCGATGGCGGTGGGCGACCACCTCGCGGCGCACCTCCACGCCGCCGCGGCCCTGTGGCGACACGCCTTCGACATCGACCGGCTCCGTCCCGTCGTCATCGAGAACATCGCCCCAGACGACCCGCTCCCCCTGCGGCTGGTCAACCCCCCGGGCCGCCGAACCCGTCGGCGCCGGCAGTCGTAGGTGCCGTGCTCAGTCCGGCGCAGCCGACCGCGCCGGCACCCGGACCACGGTGCTGAGGGGCTGGGCGAGCACTTGCTCCAGCGCGGCGCTGAGCCAACGGTGGGCGCTCCGATCCGCGACGGTGTGGTGCGATCGCGCGGCGACGTGCATGTCGGGGCGCACCAGCAGGACACCGCCGTCGTCGATCTCGCTGTTCGCCGCCCAGTACCCCCAGGAGTCCTCGACGTGGCGGCCGGGCCCGATGACGACCGTGCGGATCGGGACCCCGGTGCGCTCGCGCAACTCCTGCGCGGCGTGGGCCCACACCTCACCGTCGGTGCCGGTCACGACGGTGAAGGCTCCCCCACCGAGCAGGTCGAGGGTGGAGACCGGCCGTTGCCCACGGGTCACCCACACGTGCGGAACCTTGGCGCCGGGATGCGTCGTGGGAGCGGCGAAGAGCTCGGGGTCGCGGGTGAACGGCGGGTAGGCGGTTCCGTCGTCGAGGACCGCGCTGGAGGTGGCGGGGTCGTAGCGCTGGTTCATCTCCACGCCGTGGGCCTGCAGCTGGTGGGCCATGCCGGCGATCGCTTCGCGCACGTTCTTGCGCAGGGCGTCTCCGCGCGGGCCGGGAGAGGAGTGCAGTCGCAGCTGCTGCTGCCACGCCGCCTCGTCCGTGGAGTCGTCCACGCCCAGAGCGGTGATGATGCGCCCCGTCTCGGCGATGCTGGTGTTGGCCCGGCGCACGACCTGGGCCGCGATCGGTGCGCGTTCGGCGTCGTAGGAGGTGAGCAGGCCCGGGCCGGCGAGACCGGCGCAGGCCAGGTGCAGCTTCCACGCCAGGTTGTAGGCGTCACCGATGCCGGTGTTGGACCCGAGGCCGTTGTTCGGCGGGTGACGGTGGACGGCGTCTCCGGCGCAGAAGACCCGGCCGCGGGACAGTTCGGTGGCGTACTCGTCGTTCACCGTCCACGGCGTCGCCGAGATCAGCCGCATCGACAGGTCTTCCACTCCCGTCAGCCGGACCGCCAGCTCACGCACGAAGGCTTCGTCCAGGTCCGGCGGCCCGACGGCGAGGTCGTACCCCCACATCAGCATCCACCGGGTCCACGGCTCGATCATCCGCAGGACGCCCAGTCCGACGCCGTGGTGGTCCGCGCCCGGCTGGACCACCCAGTACAGGTTGGAGGGACGGTGGGCGACGTGCTCGGTGAGGTCGGCCTCGAAGACGATGCTCAAGGCCCCGGCCACGGCTCCCGGTCCGTGGAAGGGCAGTCGCAGGTCGGCCGCGACCCGGCTGCGGGCTCCGTCCGCACCGACCAGGTAGCGGGCGCGCACCGTGTGCTCTGCCCCGGTCAGCCGGTCGCGCAACCGGACGTGGACGCCGTCGCGGTCCTGCCGGTGGGAGAGGTACTCGGTGTCGAAGCGGACGAGGGCACCGCGCGCCTGGGCGGCGTCGAGGACGATGGGTTCCAGCAGCGGCTGGGGGATGTCCAGGACCGGGCAGGGGCTGGTGCGGGAGTACTCGGGGTCGGGGTCGCTGCGACCGGGCAGGGGCGCTCCCAAGCCCTGGATGCGCCCGAGCTCCTGCCCGGTCAAGCTCGTCATGACGCTCTGGGTGCCGATCTCGCCCCAACCGGTGGCGTCCTGAGCGATCCGGCCCTCCAGGCCCATGTCGCGCATGACCTCCATGGTGCGCTGGTTGGTGACGTGGGCGCGGGGGCTGGTGGCCGGGCGCGAGTACCGGCTGATGACGGTGACGGCGGTCCCGTAGGTGGCCAGGAGCAGTGCGGTGGTGGCGCCGGCCGGGCCGGTGCCCACCACGAGCACGTCGGTGCTGAGGGCGGTGTCCGCCTCCCGGGGTGCCGAGGGCACCGTCGGGGACGGGTGGGAGTCGCTGCGACTGGGCACGCGGAGGTCTCCTGTTAGTTCGTTCGGACGGTTCGAGGGGGACGGGGACGGACGAGGGAGGACGGTGCGCGGGCCGGTCACGTCGAGGAGGCGCGGCACGCGGCGTCGTGACGGCTGCCACCGCCCACCGTCGGGCAACCCGCTCAGCGGTGGTCCTGCGGCCGTTCGGCGCGCCGACGGTGCAGCCGTCCCCACTCGTGCAGCGCCGAGAGGGCGAAGAGGAGCAGACCCGCGAGGCGCCAGGCGAGCCCCCACCCCGGTCCTTCGGTGGCGGCCTCCTCGCCCACCGTCCAGCACCAGAGCACCGTGGCGGCCGAGTAGATCCACGCCTTGCCCCGCGCCAGCCCCCGCTCAGGTTCCGGGGACCCGTCCATCGAGCGCGCCGCGTGCTCGGCGACGGTCCCGAACTCCTCAGCGGGGTGCGCCGCGCCGCTGTCGACCCAGCAGGACCGGGCCTCGTCGACGTGGCGCGCGACCTCGCGACGCGTCAGCAGGTAGCGACCGCGCAGCAACGCCGCCAGGTCGTCGAACCACTGCTGCGGTGGAGCGTCACCGGGGCGCTGGGGGCGCTGGGGGCGCTGGCGCGCACCCGGCGGCCGCTGCGGGAGCCCGAAGCCGATCAGCAGCAGGAGCACGCCTGCCACCGGCAGCAGCACGGTGGGCGGCGCGGCGAGTGGTGGGCGGCCCTGCAGGTGGGAGCCGAGGGCCAGCGCACCCGCCAGCGCGGCGGCACCCGTGATCCACCACAACCAGCCGCGCCGCAACCGCCCGGCGCGCCGCTCGAGCAGCCCCTGGTGCGCACCCGTCCAGAACCCCACCGCGGCGGTGCAGACCGCCAGGCCCCACGCCGTGACGTGCAGGGTCCAGCCCTCGCTGACGAGCAGGACGACACCCACCAGCAGCGTGGACCACCCGACCCCGAAGAACTAGAGGATCCACCGGTCGAGGAGGACCTCGTCGGCGAGGTCGACGGGAACGTCCTCGGGCAGCGGCCGACGTCGTTCGACGGAACTGCTCACGACGTCCTCCTCGCTGCGGCTGCTCGCCCCACCTGGCCGGCGGGACGATCCCCGAGCACCGCGTCGGCGCCAACACCTCACGTCCCGCTCCCCCACCCGCGCGAACTCATCGACGGCACCGACTCGTCGACGGAACGGCTAGTTCGCACGCACCGGTGCGGTTCCCGGCTCGGCGCCCGACCGGCCGGGGCCCGCCCCCGCGTCGCCCAGCGCGGCGACCATCGTGGCCGTGTCGGCGATCGTCTCGAACGCCACGGGTCTCCCGCCGTCGAAGCGCCACACGTGGGCGAACCTCGCGCTCATCGGGCGGGCGCTGACGCGGCCCCGGGCGTGGTAGTCGCCGAGCGCGATGACGACGTCGTCGACGGCGAGGACCTGCGCGGGCACGACGGACAGGTCGTCCCACTCGGCGCCGTAGCGGGCGAAGACGTCGAGCACCGCCGGGCGCCCCACGTAGGTGCCGGCGTAGGGCAGGCCGGCGGCGACGGTCCAGGCGATGTCTTCGCTGAGCGCGTCCACCAGTGCCTGCACGTCCCCGCGGGCCAGCGCGGCGTACAGCTCCTCGACGACGGACGCGCGCGTGGCGGCGGCGGCGGTGGAACCAGCGGCGGTGGAACCAGCGGCGGTGGAACGAGTGGTGGGGGAACGAGTGGTGGGGGAACCGGTGGCGGGTGCCTGGTGCTGCACGGTGGTGCTCCTTCGACGCGGGTGGGGTGTTCGAGGACGAACCTGCCGGGCACCGGCGCCGGCCGGCATCGGTCGATCGACCTACCGCAGCAGGTGGTGCTGCATCGCGAACACCGCGATCCCCGCCCGCGTGCGCCGGCCGGTCTTGTCGTAGATGTGCGTCAGGTGGTGCCCCGCGGTGCGCGGGGAGATCGACAGCGCCTGCCCGATCTCGCGGTTGCTCAGCCCGCGGGCGGCCAGGCGCAGGACCTCGACCTCGCGCCGGCTCAGTCCGGCGGGCAGGTCCACGGGCGCTACCGGCCCACCTGCCGCGGAGGTGATCGCGGCGACCGCCTCGCGGTCGAGCAGCCCGTCGGCGGCCTGGCCGACCAGCACCTGCGCGGCGGCCGGGGCGCTCAGCGCGGCGCGGTGGGCCCTGGGCTCGGTCAGCGCGGCGAAGACGTCGGCCGCCGCGAGCAGGCGAGCGGGCAGCGGCAAGCCTGCCGAGGGGGTCGCGCCGTGGTACCCGGAACCGTTCAACCGCTCGTGGTGCGAGGCCGCCGTCACGGCGAGCGGGGCCAGCGCGGGGACCCGTGCCAGCACCCGCTGGGTCCAGTAGGTGTGCATGCGCACCCTCTCGACCTGTGCCACGCTCAACGGGCCGGGCAGGTCCCACACGGCGCTGGAGACGCCCACCCTGCCGAGGTCGTGCACCAGCGCGGCGCAGCGCACCTCCGTCAGCGCCCCCCGGTCGAACCCGAGCGCTTCTCCCGCCGCGCCGGCCACTGCGGCGACGTGCTCGCTGTGGCCGAGCAACCAACGGCTCTTGAGGTCGACGACGCGCGCGAGCACGGCGCACAGGCGTTCGACCGAGGCGAACGGCACGGTGGTGTGCGGGTGCGGTTCGGCGGCCAGGGCCGCAGTGAAGGCGTCGACCTCGCGCAGCGGTGCCAGCACGGCCGGGGCCGCAGCCGAGAAGGACTGCGCGAGCGCGGGGTCCAGGTGCCCGCCGGCCCGTCGGCGGAGTTCCGCCACGGCTGCCGGCGCACCGCCTGCGGCGTGGGCCAGGACGGCCTGCTCGGCGGTGTGGACGATCCGCGCGACCAGCGACAGCTCGTCCCCGCGGCGGCCGGTGGGGACGCCGCGCCCGTCCCAGCGCTCGTAGACGTCGTCCAGCGCGGTGATCGCCGCGGGCAGCAGGCCGAGCTCGACCCCCAGCGATCGGCTCGTCTCGCAGCCGTTGCGCACGGCCTGCACGCCGGTGGTGGGCATGGCCGCGAGCAGGCTGCCGGCCAGTGTCGCGGAGGACCCCCGGGCGCCGGTGCGCGCGTCGGGGTCCAGCGTCTTCAGGACCGCCTGCACGGCGACGTCGTCGCCGAAGAGCTCCGCGAGCTCGGGCGCGAAGGACGTGCACCCGATGGAACGCAGCAGCGAGGTCTCGAAGACGCAGCGTGCCGTCGCGGTGTCCACCTGCAGCACCGACGTGGCGAACTCCACGGCGACCGCGCAGGTGCGCAACCCCTTCTCGAACTCCATGCCGGCGGCGACGTCGGTGGTCAGCGACAGGGCTGCCAGGATCTCGGCCACCCGGATCATCGACACCCCGGGTGGTGGTGGTCCAGAACCGGAAGTCAGTGCTCCTCCAGGGGAGTGCGAGGTGTGGTGGGACCGGCTGGTCGAGGAGCCGCGCCGCAGCGCTCCACGGGATCGGGACGGCCGGACACGGGCAGGTGGCATCGTCGCAGACCGTGCTGGAGGCGGCCGGATCCTCACGCTGGTCCACCTCCTCGCGGTGAGCCTGCAACGGGTCGACGGGAAGGACGCGACCACCTCGGCGTTCCTGGGTGCAGCGCACCCAGGCGAGGGCAGCACGCACCGCCCTAGGCTCACCGCCGTGAGCGCTCCCCCTCCCCTGGCCGGTTTCCTGCGTGCTCGACGTTCCCAGGTGCGCCCCGGCGAGGTGGGTGTGACGAGCACCGGGCGGCGCCGGGTCGCGGGTCTGCGCCGCGAGGAGGTCGCCTCCCTCGCCGGCATCAGCGTCGACTACTACGTCCGCCTGGAACAGGGGCGCGAACGCCACCCCTCCGCCGCGGTGCTGCACGCGCTGGCCGGTGCGCTGCGCCTGGACGACGACGGCCGGCTGCACCTGTTCCGCGCTGCTGGGCTGGCGCCGCGCTCGCCGGCCACCGGCACCGACGAACCCGTCGACCCCCGGCTGCAGCAACTGCTGCGGTCCTGGCCGGACCACCCGGCGCTCGTCTTCGACCGGGCGCACGACGTCCTGGCCGCCAACCGCCTCGCCGAAGCGCTCCTCGAGGGCCTGACCGAGACGCGCAACCTGCTGGAGCTCGTCTTCCTGGTCCCCGCCACACGCGAGCTGTACGCCGACTGGGACGCGATCGCCGCCGACAGCGTCGCGGGCTTCCGCCTGGCGCACCAGGCGGACCCCGAGCACCGACGCACCACCGAGGTCCTGCACGCGCTGCTGCAGCGCAGTGCCGACTTCCGCCGCCTGTGGCAACGGCACGAAGCGCGCGGCAAGCGCCTGCAGTCCAAGACGCTCCTGCACCCGGCCGTGGGTGAGCTGACCCTGCAGGTGCACACCTTCGACGTGCGCGCGGTCTCCGGCCAGCAGCTCGTGGTCTACCACGCCGCTCCCGGCAGCACCGACTCCGACGCCCTGCAGCTGCTCGGCGCCCTGGCAGCGACCGCTGACCGCTTCCCGAGGACCCCCGGCCACGGCACGGGCGGGCAGGTGTGACTCGGAGCGTGCCGCGCGCCTCGACGCAGCGCCCGTCCGCGCGCAACCCCTGCTGCACGTGCCCGTCCGCGGTGCACCACAGCCCGAGGGGCGCGCTCACCGCTGCGCCGCCGGGCGCACGATGACCTCGTTCACGTCGACCTCGGCAGGCTGCTCGACCGCGAAGCCGACAGCGGCGGCGATGCTCGAGGCCGGGATGGCGTTCGCGCGGTAAGCCACCATCGCCTCCCGCGCGAGCGGGTCCGTGATGGAGTCGGCCAGCTCACTGGTCGTGACCCCCGGGCAGATGGTCGTCACGCGGATGCCCGCCGGTGACTCCACCCGCAACCCCTCCGTGATCGCCCAGGCCGCGAACTTCGTGCCCGAGTACACCGCGCTCGTGGCGGGAACCTCGTGAGCGCCGATGGAGGCCATGGTCACCAGGTGACCCGCACCGCGACGCGTGAAGTGCGGCAGGACCGCCGCGATGCCGTGCAGCAGACCGAGCACGTTGACGTCGACCATCCACCGCCACTCCTCCACCCGCCCCGCGTCCAGGCGCGAGAGCGGCATGACCCCCGCGTTGGCCACGAGCACGTCGAGCCGGCCGTGCTCAGCCACCACGGCGTCCACCACCGCGCGGTGGCCGCTCGGGTCGGTCACGTCGAGGTCCACCGCCTGCGCGGAACCACCCGCCGCGCTGACGCGCCCGACCAGTTCGTCCAGGCGCTCGCGGCGCCGTGCGCCGACGACGACGTGGTGCCCGTCCGCGGCGAGCCGCTCCGCCGTGGCGGCCCCGATCCCGCTGCTCGCGCCGGTGACGAGCACGATCTTCCGTCCGGTGTGTCCGTTCATGCCTCCCAGGCTCGTCGGCCGCGCCGCGGTCTGGAAGGCCCCGTCGTACCCGGGTGCGGTGCACCCACCCACCTGCACCCGCACGGTCGACCCGTGCCCACCGGTGACGCGGCGTGCCCGGCTCAGCGGGGTCATCGACTGGGACACCACCTCCCCCGGCCCACGGCTGTGGGACCTGGCCCACCTCGCCCACCGACTGGTGCCCCTGACCGACCCGGCCAACGGTGACGGCCTGCGCAGCCACGTCGACCTCTACCGACGAGACGCAGCGTGGATCACCGCCCACACCGAGGCGCTCGCGGGCCCCCGTCAGTCCTGCGCCGGCGCGGGCCGCCGGTCCGGCTCCAGGATCGAACGAGCCCCCACCACCAGCGCCGGATCCGGCTCCCCCACCACCGAGACGTCCTTGCCGTCGTAGTCGAACCGGCTCAGCACCACCCTCATCGCCTCCAGCCGCGCCCGCTTCTTGTCGTTCGTGCGCACCACCGTCCACGGCGCGAACGACGTGTCCGTCCGCTCGAACATCGCCTCCTTCGCCGCCGTGTAGTCGTCCCACTTGCCCAGGCTCGCCACGTCCATCGGGCTGAGCTTCCACTGCCGCACCGGATCGATCTGCCGGATCGCGAACCGCGTCCGCTGCTCGGCCCGCGTCACCGAGAACCAGAACTTCACCAGGTGGATCCCGTCGTCCACCAGCATCCGCTCGAACAGCGGCACCTGGTGCATGAACCGCTCGTACTCCTCCGGCGACGCGAACCCCATCACCCGCTCCACCCCCGCCCGGGAGTACCACGAGCGGTCGAACAGCACGATCTCCCCCGCCGCCGGCAGGTGCGGCACGTACCGCTGGAAGTACCACTGCGTCGACTCGCGGTCCGAGGGCTTCTCCAGCGCCACCACCCGCGCACCCCGCGGGTTCAGGTGCTCCGTGAACCGCTTGATCGTGCCGCCCTTGCCCGCCGCGTCCCGCCCCTCGCACAGCACCACCAGGCGCTCGCCGGACGCCTTCACCCACTTCTGCAGCTTCAGCAGCTCGATCTGCAGCGACCTCTTCAACGGGTCGTACTCCTCCCGCGACAGGCGCTGCGGGTACGGGTAGTCCTCGCGCCACGTCTCCACCGGGCGCCCGTCGGCCCGGACCAGCACCGGCTCGTCCTCGTCGTCCAGCACGCGCATCCCCGCCGACGCCACCAGGTCCACCACAGCTGCGATCCTCCCGACCCCACGACCACCACGGACGCGCCGACGCTACGGCAACCCCACCCGCCCCACCACGCGCACGCCCGGACCCGCCGGCGCCAGCACAGCGGTCGCCGTCCGGTCAAGAACACTCACCGGGGTGCCGACGGGGGAGAGTGCTCACTCGACTGCGCGACCTGAACGTCGCCTCCAAGCTCTTCGCCGGTTTCGGTGTCGTGTGCCTGCTGCTGGCCGTCGTGGTCGGTGTGGGCATCTCCCGCCTGGGCAGCTCCCAGGCCAACTTGAAGACCCTCTCCAGCAGCGGGGTGGCCTCCGTGGAGAGCATCGGGGAGGTGCGCACCCACTGGATGCAGGTGCGCCTGGCCCTGGCGAACTCCTCGCTGACCTTCGAGGCCGAGGCCACCGAGAAGGCCATCGACCAGGTCGCCGCCGGCGACGAGGAGCTGGACGCGGCCTGGCAGGCCTACCTGGCCGCCTCCCCGGCCTCCAGCCCGCAGCAGCACCAGCAGCTGCAGGACCTGCTCGAGGAGTACCGCAGCATGCGCGAGCCGCTGTTCGCGCTGGCCCGGGCCAACGACGTCACCGGCTTCATCACCGAACGCGAGGGAACCACCGCCACCGCCGGCGAGGTCTTCGCCCTGCTGGAGGAGATGGCCCAGATCGAGAAGCAGGCCGCCGCCGACCTGGCCGATGAGGGCGCTGCCGACTTCCGCACCGCGGTCACGACGCTGATCGTCATCGGCCTGCTCGCCCTGGTGACCGCGATCGCGATCGCGGTGGTCGTGGCACGCGGCATCGCGCGCCCGTTGGCCCGGACCCTCACCGTGGTGCAAGGCCTGGCCGACGGCCGCCTGGACCAGCGCGTGGGCTACGACAACGCTGACGAGGTCGGCCGACTGGCCGCCGCGGTGGACGCCACCATGGACACCCTGACCGCGACGATGCGCCGCATCACCGCCTCCTCGACCACTCTGGCCGCTTCCTCCGAGGAGCTGTCCGCGGTGGCCACCCAGCTCTCCTCCGGCGCGGTGCAGTCCGCCTCGCAGTCGCAGGTCGTCTCCGCCGCCACCGAGGAGATCTCCGCCTCCATCGGCACCGTCGCCGCCGCCGGGGACGAGATGTCCGCGGCGATCCGCGAGATCGCCTCCTCCACCGCCGAGGCCTCCTCCGTCGCCAGCGCGGCGGTGGCCAACGCCGGGGAAGCCTCCGCGATCCTGGACCGGCTGTCGGCCTCCTCCCGCGAGATCGGTGAGGTCGTCAAGCTGATCACCTCCATCGCCGAGCAGACGAACCTCCTCGCCCTGAACGCGACCATCGAGGCGGCCCGCGCCGGGGAGATGGGCAAGGGCTTCGCGGTGGTCGCCGGTGAGGTCAAGGAACTGGCCCAGCAGACCGCGCGGGCCACCGAGTCCATCGTGCAGCGCGTCAACGCCACCCAGACCGACGCCACCGCCGCGGCCAGCGCCATCGGCGGCATCGCCGAGGTCATCGCCCGCATCGACGCGCTGCAGGCCACCATCGCCGCCGCGGTGGAGGAGCAGTCCGCCACCACCTCGGAGATGGTCCGCAACGTGGGTGAGGTCTCCACCGGCTCGAAGGAGATCGCGGTGAACATCTCCGGCATCGCGGCCTCGGCCGACCACACCACCGCCGGCGCGAACCAGACGGCGGCCACCGCCGGTGAGGTCTCCGCCGCCGCGGCCGAGCTGAACGAGCTGGTCTCCCGGTTCGTCCTGCCCCGCGCCTGAGCCCCGCCGAGACCGCGCCCGGCTCCGTCAGGAGCCGGGCGCGGTCTCGTCCCACCCGGTCTGCGGCGTGTCGCACCGCTCTCGGAAGACGTACTGCGACACCAGCTTGCGCTGACTGCTCGACCAGTCGATCGCCGGCCGACGCTGCTCCGGCGGCAGGTACCCGATCCGGTACACCGCCATCAGCTCCAGGTCGTCCGGGACACCCAGCAGGGCCCCGATCCGCTCCCACGCCCCCGGCACCTCCATGGGGAACGAGACGAACTGGATGCCCAGCCCGAGCTCGGTCGTGGTCAGCCAGACGTTCTCCATCGCGGCCCCCATGCTGAACAGCGAGTAGAACGCCGACAGCTCCCCCGGGCGGTACTCCGAGCGGTCCAGCAGGACACCCATCAACAGCGGCGCGCCGGCCACCAGGCGGCGGTTCTCCTCCCCCAGCGTCTGCGGCACGCGCAACGTGTTGATCACCCGTTGCCCCCGCCGGGTGAACACCTGCGAGGTGAACGGCCGCAGCGGCGCGGGCATCCGGTCGAAGAGCATGCCCGAGCGTTCCCGCTGCATCTCCTCGGTGCTGAAGCGGAACCACCGCTTGTAGCGCTCGAAGAACGTGCCGCTGCTCATCGCCTCGGTCATGCTCTCGCCGCTGATGCGGGCGACCGCCTCGATCGTCTCGCGCGACTCCACCAGCACGAACCGCCACGGCTGGCTGTTCAGCTGCGAGGGGGCTCGCCCGGCCACCTCCACCAGCAGGCGCTGGTGCTCGGCGGACACCGGGTCCGGCAGGAGAGCCCCGTTCGTCGTGCGGCGCCGGCGGATCGCGTCCAGCAGCTCCACCCCTCAGCCCTCCCCCGGCGTGCGCAGCGCCGCCGCGTACGCCGGCGCGGCCGACAGCGCCAGCAGCACGTGCCCGCGCGAACGGGCCGACCGCCACGGGATCGCCGCCAGCGGCAGCGCCACCGGCAGCAGGCGCCACAGCGCACGATCACCGCGCACGGCCAGCTGAGCACCTGCCGCCGCCGTCAGCAGCACCGTGCTCACGTACACGGCGTGGTGGACCCAGCGCACCCCTGAGGTGTCCACCCGGCGGGCGGCGACCGCGGCCCCGAGAGCGCAGTTGACCGCGTAGCTGGCCGTGGCGGCGGTGAGGAGGGGACGGAACACGGCGGGCATTCCACCACGGTGGCGTTCGCCCGGGTCATCTCGGGCTGTTGGCCATCAATTGGATGTGCTGACGAATTACCCACGAGAACGTGGTTTTCTCGTGCAACACGTCCTATGATCGCCGTGTGACCACCTCCGGTGACGAGCCCGCTGCGGACTTCGACCCACCCCTCGTGGACCCGCCCTCCGCGACCGATCCCGACTCCGTGGAAGCGTGGCTCGCCGCTCTCCCGGCCAGCCACCGCTCCGGGCGCGCCCCCGCGACGTGGCGCGCCTACGCCAAGGACCTCGCCCACTTCGCCGGGTGGTGCCTGGCGGAGCACCGACGACCGCTGCCCGCCGACGGCCCCACCGTGGCGGACTACCTGGAGGCGCACGGTGAGCTGCTGAGCCTGGCGACGCTGCGCCGGCGCCTGGCCGCCATCAGCGTCGCGCACAGCCTCATCGGCATCACCCGCCCCACCGCCGCCGACGAGGTGCACGCCGCGTGGAAGCGGCTGCGGCGCCGGTACGGGCCCTCGCAGCAGGTGCGCCGCGTCGAGGCCGTGCTGACCCGCACCCTGGGCGACCTGGTCGCCCCGTTGAGCGAGGACTCCGTCATGGACGCCCGGGACCGCGCACTGCTCGTCGTCGGGTTCGCCGGGGCGCTGCGCCGGTCCGAGCTGGCCGCGCTGGACCTGGAGGACGTCCAGCGCACCGCGGAGGGCCTGCGGGTCACGGTGCGCGGGCGCGGCGACGGCCAGGGCACCGGCGACGGCGGTCAGCGCGTGGTGGACCTGCCCTGGGGTGCGCACCGCCAGACGTGCCCGGTGCGCTCCTGGGAACGCTGGGTCGAGCTGGCCGGCCTGCGCTCGGGAGCGGCGTTCCTGTCGATGACCAAGGGCGGCAAGTCCCTCAAGCCCCGGCGCATGACCGGTGAGGCGGTCGCCGAGGTCGTCAAGCGCCGGGCCGCGGCCGTGGGCATCGACCCCACCACCGTCGCGGGGCACAGCCTGCGGTCCGGCTTCGTGACGTCGGCGGTGCGCTACGGGGTCCCCGACCGCTCGATCATGCGGCAGAGCGGGCACCGCTCCCCCGCGTCCCTGACCGCCTACGCCCAGGGCGCCGTCGTGCCGCAGGAGAACCCCGCCTCGCGGGTGGGGCTGTAGCGAGCGCGTCAGGAGCCGGCACCCGCGGGGCGGGTACCGGCTCCTGACCCGGTGTGCGTACGGGGTGTCAGTGCTCCCGGTCGCCGGGTCGAGCGGGAGCGTCGGGGGCGTCGGCGTCCGCACCGTGCTCGGCCGGGGCGGGCCGGCGCAGGCTGAGCACGATCGCCAGGGTCAGCGACACGATGATCACGCTCAGGCTCATCCAGGTGGGGATGTGCGGGATCGCCGGGCTGATGACCTCGTGGCCGGCCTGGAAGAACAGCTTCACGCCGATGAAGGCGAGGATGAACGCCAGCGCCTTGCTCAGCAGGTGGAATCGCTCCAGCAGGCCCGAGAGCAGGAAGTACAGCGCGCGCAGGCCCAGGATGGCGAACGCGTTGGAGGAGTACACGATGAACGGGTCGCTGCTGACCGCCAGGACGGCCGGGACGCTGTCGACGGCGAAGAGGAGGTCGGCGGCCTCGATGGCGGCGACCACGGCCAGCAGCGGCGTGCCGTAGCGCTTGCCGGCCTCCTTGATGAAGAACTTCTGCCCGTGGTACTCGTCCTTGAGGGGGACGATCTTCTTCAGCAGCCGGACGCCGAAGTTCTGGCTGGGGTCCATGTCGACGTCGTCGTCCTTGAGCATCTTCCACGCGGACCACAGCAGGATCGCGCCGAAGACGAACAGGACGGCGGTGAAGCGCTCGACGACGGCCACGCCCAGGCCGAGGAAGATGCCGCGGAAGACGAGGGCGCCGAAGACGCCGAAGAACAGCACGCGGTGCTGGTACTCGCGCGGGACCTTGAAGTACCCGAAGATCAGCGCGAAGACGAAGAGGTTGTCCACGGACAGGCTCTTCTCCAGCAACCACGCCGTGGTGTACGCGGTGCCGGCCTCCACGCCGTAGGCGACGAAGATGATGACGCCGAAGACGAGCGCGATCGCCACCCAGACGGCGCTCCAGACGGCCGCCTCCCGGAACCCGATGACGTGGGCGCCGCGGTGGCCCAGCAGGTCGACGAGCAGCATCACCACGATGACCGCGGCGAACGCCACCCAGGCCCACACGGGCACGTCGAGGCTCAAGTCCACTGCCTGCCTCCTTGGTCGGTTGTGCGCGACGGACGTCGCTCTGCACCCATGGTGACGGTGCGCAGTCGATCCGGTCGTGTCGGCACGTGGACGACCTGGGTCGGCTTTCGTTGCCGGGTGTCGGCAACTGAGCGCTGGGCGGGTGACGCTGGGCGTCAGTCGGGCTGCTCGTCCGGCCACCCGAGGGCGCGGGCGGCCAGGACGGCGGCCTGCAGCGCGAAGCGGCCGGAGGCGTCGGCGAGGTCGGCGCCGGTCAGGGCCCGCAGCCGGGCCAGGCGGTAGGTGACGGCGCGCACGGACAGGTGCAGCCGGCGGGCGGTCTCGGTGGCGTTGCCACCGGCGGCGAGGTAGGTCTCGACGGTGGCCAGGTAGGGCTCCGGCCCGCCCCGCACCCCGCGCAGGGGTTCCAGGAGCGCGTCCACGAGGTCGCGGGCGGCGGCGCGGTCGCGCAGCAGGACGTCGTGGACGACGAGGTCCGCGGTGTCGGCGACCGGGTCGCGCCAGTCGAGGCGGCGGGCGAGGTCGAGGGCGCGGCGGGCCTGCTCGTAGGACTGCACGACGGCGCCGGCGCCCGCGCCGGGACGACCGACGCCGGCGCGCCACCCCGTGGCGCCGGGCGGCCCCAGGGTGGTGCGCAGCCGGGTCAGCACGTCGCGGACGGCGTCGCGGTCCGGTGCGCTGAAGACGACGACGAGGGCGCCGTCCTTGGTGGCGACCAAGGGGTCCGCGTCGGCGGCGCTGCCCTGCAGGCGGCGCTCGAGGGTGGCCAGCAGCGCCGAGCCGTCGGCGTAGGGCGTGCCGGCGCGCACGACCGTGACGGCGTGGGGGGCGGCGAGGTCCAGCCCGTACCGCTGGGCGCGGTGCAGCACGCCCGGCACGTCGGAGCTGCCGGTGAGGAGGTCGTCGACGAACTCCCGGCGGGCGGACTCCTCCCGGCGCACCAGCTGGCGGCGGGCGAGCTGGTACCCCTCGGTGAGGGCGGCGACCGCGTCGTCACTGGCCCGCAGCACGACCTCGCCGGCGTCGGCGACGGCTGCGGCGTCGACGCCGGAGGCCACGGGGGGCAGCAGCCGCCACAGGCGCCAGGCGGCGGACAGGTACAGGTCCAGCAGCGCGCGCAGCGCGACGCCGTCGCCGGCGGCCCGCTCCCCCAGCACCCGGTAGCGGGCGGTCCGGTGCGTCGGCAGGCGACGCCGGGCGGACACGGCGGTCCAGACGCTGTCCAGGAAGTCGCCCAGCAGGTGCGGGTCGAGACCGCCGGCGTCCGCGGCGGCGGCCTCGGCGACGGCGGTCAGGGCGGCGGGGTCGGGGTGCACGGGGTGCTCGGGGTGCACGCGGCCACTGTGCCAGCAGGTCCCGGTGGGACGGGCGGGGCCCTGGGCGGTGGAGGTGATGCGGCTCACACTCGCCGTCCCCAGCTACGTGTCGGTCCTCGAGGTGCCGAAGTCGCGGGGGGTAGTCTCCCCGCGGGGAAGACCTGCACGGGTCCTCCACACCGGTGTCGCGCCAGGCACCGGACCCGCCCGATGCCGACCCGACCCACCGCTGACCCGGGCTCGCGCCCCTGAACGCCTGGACGTGCCGATCGTGCTGCCCCCCCGCCTGACCTCCGTGCCGACCCGACCGTTCTTCCCTCCCACCGCCGGCGGTGGCGCCCGTCGCGGTTCCCGCCGGGCGGGTGCGTGGGTGGCGTTCGCGGCGCTGGGCGCGGGGTGCCTGGGGATGGGTGCCGTGCAGCCGGCGTCGGCCGCGGTGCCGTCGGCGCTGAGCGCCGCGAACGCGCCCTCGGCGCAGGAGCTGGAGCAGGCGCGACGCGCGGCCGAGCAGTCGCGGGCCGCCGCGGACGCGGCGCAGCAGCAGCTGACCGGGGCGCAGGCGGCGCTGGACGCGCTGGCCGCGCAGGCCAGCGCCGCGCTGGAGCGCTACCAGGTGGCCGTGGAGGCCAAGGCGGCCGCCGAGGCCGAGGAGGCCGCGCAGCGGCAGCGGCTGGCGCAAGCGGAGGCCACCCTCGCCGAGGGCAAGAAGGACCTGGGCCAGTGGGCCTCTCAGGCGTACCGGGGCGGTGGCTCGCTGCAGCAGTACTCCAGCCTGGTGACAGCCCTGCAGCAGGGCCCCACGGACGAGTCGGCCAGCGCGCTGGCCTCGGTCAAGCGCATCGGTGACGGTCGCAGCAGCGCGGTGACCGCGTACGAGGAGGCCCAGCGGGTGCAGGTCGACGCCACGGCCCGAGCGGAGGCCGCGGCGGCCGAGGCTCGCGCGCAGGCGGACGCGGCGGTGGCGGCCAAGCTGGAGTCGGACGCGCTGGTGGAGCAGCAGCGCGCCAAGGTGGCCGAGCTGGCGGCGCTGCAGTCGGCGACGTCGGGCACCGCCCTGACGGACGCGCAGCGCGCGGCGAACCTGGAGGCCGCCAAGGCCGAGGCGGACGCGCGCGCCGCGGCTGCGGCTGCGGCCGCCGCAGCGGGGACGTCGAGCACGGCGTTCTCCGGGGCGCTGACGGGGCCGGTGGGCGAGTGCACCGGCGCCTCGACGGCCGGGTACGGCAACGGGCTGATCCCGCGCAGCGCGCTGTGCTCGATCTACGCGGCTCCCGGCCACGTGCTGCGCGCGGACGCGGCGAACGCGTTCAACCAGCTCAGCCAGGCGTTCTCGGAGGCGTTCGGCACGCCGTTGTCGGTGACGGACTCCTACCGGACCCTGGCGGGGCAGATCGACGTGGCCAGGCGCAAGCCGGGCCTGGCGGCGCGTCCGGGCACGAGCCGGCACGGGCTGGGCATCGCGGTGGACCTGGGTGGCGGGGTGCAGAACGCCTCCTCGCCGCAGCACCTGTGGATGGACCGCAACGCGGCTCTGTACGGGTGGATCAACCCGACCTGGGCGCAGAACCGCGGCGGGCAGTTCGAGCCGTGGCACTGGGAGTACGTCGGCTGATGCTCCCGGCCCGGGACCCCGCCCGCTCTCCCGCGCGGACGGGGGCGGTGCCGCGACCGGCGCCCCGGCACCCGTTCTGCGAGCACCCCGGGCCTCTGGCGGTCGCGCACCGCGGGTTCTCCCTGACGGGGTCCGAGAACACGCTGGCGGCGTTCTCGGCCGCGGTGGACCTGGGGTACCGGTACCTGGAGACGGACGTGCGCGCCACGGCCGACGGGCGGCTGGTGGCGTTCCACGACGAGCGGCTGGACCGGGTCAGCGACGTCGCCGGGCGGCTGGCCGACCTTCCGTGGTCGGTGGTGCGCACCGCCCGGGTGGGGGTCGGCGCGGGTGAGCCGGTGCCGTTGCTGGAGGACGTGCTGGGCGCGTTCCCGCGGGTGCGCTTCAACGTGGACGTCAAGACGCCCGCCGCCCTGGCCGGGCTGGGGGAGGTGCTGCGCCGCACGCGCGCGCACGGGCGCGTGCTGCTGACCTCCTTCAGCGAGCGGCGCCGGGTGGCCGCCCTGGCCGCCGCGGGGCACGGTGCGGGCGGTGCGACGGTGGCGACCTCGGCGAGCCTGCCGCGCACGGCGGCGGCGGTGCTGGGGGTGCGGGCCCGGCGCTCGGCCCTGGTGCGTGCGGCGCTGGGCGGGGTGGACGCGGTGCAGGTCCCGGTGCGCCACCGCGGTGCGGTGGTCGTCTCGGAGGACCTCGTGGACGAGGTGCACCGGGCGGGTGCCCAGGTGCACGTGTGGACGGTGGACGAGGCCGTGCAGATGCACGCGCTGCTGGACCTGGGGGTGGACGGGGTGATCACCGACCGGGCGGACGTGCTGCGCGAGGTGCTGCGGGCGCGGGGGCAGTGGGTGGCGGGGTGAGGGGGTGAGCGCCCCGCCTGCGCGGCCGGTGGACCCGGCGCGGGACGGCCCACCGTCCTCGCTGCTGCGGGCGCGGCGCAGCTGGTACGTCTACGACTGGGCGAACTCGGCGTACGTGACCACCACGGCGACGGTGCTGTTCGCGCCCTACCTGACGGTGCTGGCGCGGCGGGCGGCGTGCGGTCCCGTGACGCAGGGCTGCAGCCGGGACCTGACGGTGCTGGGGCTGCAGGTCGCGCCGGGGTCGCTGGCGCTGTACACCACGACGCTGGCGACGCTGCTGTCGGCGCTGCTGCTGCCGTTCGCGGGGGCGGTGGCCGACCGGGTGCGCCGGCGCAACCTGCTGCTGGGGGCGCTCGCCTGGCCGGGTGCCGCGGCGGCCACGGCCATGGTGGCCCTCAGCGGGGACCGCTGGGAGCTGGGCGTGCTGCTGGCGGTGGTGGCGACGCTGTCGTTGACCGCTTCCAGCGTGGTCAACGACGCGCTGCTGTGCGACGTGGCGGCCCCGGCGGAGCGGGACGCGGTGTCCTCGCGGGGGTGGGCAGCCGGTTACCTGGCGGGTTTCCTGCTGCTCGCGGTGAACCTGGTGCTGGTCTCCTCCCCCGGCCTGGTGGGGCTCGACGAGGAGGGCGCGGTGCGCGTGTCGCTGGCCTCGGCGGGTCTGTGGTGGGGGGCCTTCACCCTGGTGCCGGTGCTGGGGTTGCGGCACCTGCCGCCGCGCCCGGCGGTGCCGGGTGCCGCGGCCGGCGGGGCGCTGGCGCCGGTGCGGCAGCTGGTGCGCACGCTGCGGGGCCTGCGCTCGCACCCGCAGGCGCTGCGGTTCCTGCTGGCGTACCTGGTGTTCAACGACGGCATCCAGACGGTGGTGGCGGCGGCCAGCGTGTACGGGCAGGAGGAGCTGGGGTTCGGGTCCTCGCAGCTGATCACCACGGTGCTGCTGGTGCAGGCGGTGGCGTTCGGCGGGGCGCTGCTGTTCGGGCGCGCGGCGCGCCGCTTCGGGGCGCAGCGCACCGTGCTGGCCGGGCTGGGCCTGTGGATCGTGGTGGTGCTGGCCGCGTTCGCGGTGCCGCGCGGCGCGTTCGGGACGTGGCTGGCGCTGGCCGTCCTGATCGGGCTGGTGCTGGGAGGCACCCAGGCGCTGGCGCGGTCGATGTTCAGCCGGCTGGTGCCGGTGGGTGCCGAGGCGGAGTACTTCGGGCTGTACCAGGCCGGTGAGCGGGGCACCAGCTGGCTGGGCACGCTCGTGTTCGGGCTGGTGGCGCAGCTGAGCGGTTCGTACCGGCCGGCGCTGGTGGCGCTGCTGGTGTTCTTCGTCGTGGGGGCGTGGCTGCTGTCGCGGGTGGACGTGGTCGCCGGCGCCCGTGACGCCGGGCAGGGGTGAGCCACCGGCGAGGGTGCGGGCTCACCCGTGGGCGACGTCACGCGACCAAATTGTGACCATAAGTCACCAAGTCGCTCCGCTGCGCACACGACCTCCACACGTTCGCCGCGACGCGCCCGGAACAGGCGCCCTGTGCGCGGCGTTCTACCCGACGAGTCCCCTTCCCCCCGGGTCCGCGGGAGGGCAGGGAACCGGATGTGGGGAGGTCACATGAGCGAGCGCAACCTGCGAGGGTCCCGCCTCGGGGCCGCCAGCCTCGAGAGCGAGTCCGGCGTCGAACTGGCCGAGCGCCAGCAGATCAGCTACCACTGCCCCAACGGGCACACCACCGTGGTGCCCATGTCGCTGGAGGCGGACGTGCCCGCGCTGTGGGAGTGCCGTTGCGGGGCCGAGGCCCTGCGCGCCGACACCGCGGCGCCCGAGAAGAAGTCGGGCAAGCCCGCGCGCACGCACTGGGACATGCTGCTGGAGCGGCGCACCATCGCCGAGCTGGAGGTCCTGCTGGACGAGCGCCTGGAGCTGCTGCGCAGCCGGGCGCTCATCCAGCGCAGCGCCTGAGCGGTTCTCACGAGGGCCGGGCCCACCCCCACGGGTGAGCCCGGCCCTCGTGCGTGCAGCGACCCCGCCGCCTCAGCGCTCGCGCCGGCGGCCCTCCGGCCGCGGGTGGCCGCCCGGGCCCAGGGCGCGCCGGGGACCCGGCGCAGACCCCCCGTCGACGACCTCGCCGTCCAGCACCTCGCCCTCGACGACCTCGCCGTCCGCGAAGGGGCCCCCGGCACGGGCGTGCGGGTCCAGCCCCGCGCGCCGCAGGACCCGCCGCAGCCGTGCGCGCACCAGGCGCGCCCCCAGCCGCCGCAGCAGCGAGCGCGTGGGCGGCAGCAGGCACAGCAGCGCCAGGGCGTCGCTGAGCACCCCGGGGAGCACCAGCAGGGCTCCCCCGACTCCGACCAGGGCCGTGTCCCCGATCCGCCCGGCGCCGTGGGCACCCGGTGCGGGGCCGCCCGGGAAGAGCGGCGGGAACGTCTGGACCGAGCGCAGCGCCTGCAGGGCGCGCCGCCCGGCGCGGCGCAGCACCAGGACCCCCGCGACGGTCTCCACGAGCAGCAGCGCCAGCACCCCCGCGGAGGTGATGACGTCCGCCAGGCGGGAGAGCAACCACACCTCCACGGCCAGCAGCAGCAGGACCCCCAGCAGCACGACCGCGGTCCAGCGGCCGCGGTGCACCGGCACGGACCTGGCGCCTGCTGGACCAGCGGGACCGGGCACGGGCCGGGGACCGCCGGGCGCGCTCACATCGCCACCGGGCTGGGTCGCACGCTGCCGGTCCGGGCCGGGCCGCCGGCGGCACGGCGGCGGGCCGGCGGGCGCGGACCGCGACGGGCGGTCAGCGCGAGCAGAGCGCCCAGCGCGCACAGCGCCAGCTCGGGCGCTGCTCCCAGGCGGGTGGACAGCGTCTGCGTGGAGCGCAGCGCGAGCTGGCCCTGCAGGACGTCCGTGGTGAACAGCTCCGTCTCCTGGTGGGCGGTGCCGTCCGGGGTGATCAGGGCGCTGACGCCGACGGTGGAGATCTGCACCACGGCGCGGCCGGACTCCACCGCGCGCAGCCGCGACATCGCCAGCTGCTGCACCGCCTCGTCGGAGTAGCCGAAGGTGGCGTTGTTGGTCTGCACGACCAGGAACTGCGCACCGGCGCGCACGGACTCGCGCACGGTGTCGTCGAAGGCGACCTCGAAGCAGATGACGTCCCCGAAGCGCACACCCGCGGCCTCCAGCACGCCCACCGCGTCGCCGTGCACGAAGTCGCGGGTGACCAGGTCCACCTTGTCGGTGAACAGGCGGAAGAAGTCGCGGTGCGGGACCTGCTCGGCGAACGGCGCCGGGCGCTGCTTGACGTAGTGCCGGGCAGGGTCCTGCAGGGCGCCGTCGATGCCGTCGGCGGGGGTGGCCAGCAGGCCCGTGTTCGACACGAACGGCGCGGGCCCGTCCACGACGGCCCCCACCAGGACCGGCGCCCCGACGGCCTGCACGGCCTGCTCGATGACGCGTTCGGCGTCGGCGTTGCCGTACGGGTCGATGTCGCTGGAGTTCTCCGGCCACAGCACCAGGTCCGGCTGCGGGGCGTCACCGGCGCGGACCTGCGCGGCCAGTTCCCGGGTGGCGCTCGCGTGGTTGTCCAGGACGGCGCGGCGCTCGGCGTTGAAGTCCAGGCCGGCGGCGGGGGTGTTCCCCTGCACCGCGGCCACGCGCACGGTGCCGTCCTCGGCGGCGCTGGGCCGCGGCAGCAGCGCCCCGGCGCCCGTGACGGCGGCGGCCGCGGCCAGGGCGGCCACGGCCGGCAGGGCGCGGGGCACCGCCCGGGCGGCGCCGGGGGGCGCGGGCAGGCGCAGCAGGGCGTGCGCGGCGACGGTGAGCAGGGCTCCGGCCAGCGCGACGGCGAAGGTGACCAGCGCGGTGCTGCCGATCGAGGCCAGCGCCACGGTGGGGGCGTCGGCCTGGGAGAACGCCAGTCGGCCCCACGGGAAGCCCTCGAACGGGAACCGGGCGCGCAGCGCCTCCACGGCGACCCAGCCGCAGGCCACGGCCAGCGGACCCAACCGGGCGCGGGCGCGCTGCAGGCGCGGCAGCAGGGCCCCCAGGGCGGCGTAGAACAGGGCGCACGCGGTGGCCAGGGCGCTCCAGGGCAGCAGGCCCACGTAGGTGCCGCTCCACGCCAGGTGGGGCACCAGGAACGCCCACCCGAACAGCAGCCCGGCCAGGGCACCGCGGCGGACCCGGACCCCGGTGGTGGCCGCGGTCAGCAGGGCGACGCCCAGCGGAGCGGTCCACCACAGGCCCTGCTCGTGCACCGCCCCGGGGAAGGCCGCCCAGGCGGACAGCCCGCCGGCCAGCGCCAGCACCAGGCTCGTGACCGGGGCGGGGCTCACCGGGGCGGGAGGCGGGATGCGGCGCACCGCTCGAGGGTACGTGGCCCCGTGCGCGGGTGGGACCGCACCCGCGGGTGCTCGAGCGTGGAGAGGACAGGGGTGGAGAGACAGGTCGGGTCCGCCGCATCCCCTCGGGCCGTCGCCCACCCCGTCGGCTACGGGGTGGACGCCGTTGTCTAAGGGCGTGCGGACCCGACCTCGCCCACTCCGGCCGGTTGGTCGGCGTCCGCCGTCGCAGGTGGTGCGACTGCGACGGCGGGTGGTCGGCCGGACCGGCCGGCTTCCCCGTCGTGGGCTGCCTGATCGAAACTACTCGGACACGCTGCGCTGTCAACCGGGCCGTGACCTGCGACGACGCACGTCGTCGCAGGTCAGCGCGTCGCTGTTCCCCGGGGATCGGCGCGGCGGCGACGGCGTGTTGCGGCGTGTCGAGGGCGCCCCGGGGGCACCGCGGGAGGTGCCTGGGAGGTCACCGCCCCAGGTCGTCGTGCACCACGGCCCCGTCCACGACGGTGCGCAGGCACCGCGGGGCGGGCGCTCCCGGGGTCAGGTCCGGCAGGCCGGGGGTGCCCGAGCGCGCGTCGGTGCTCCAGCCGGACAGGCGCCGGTCGGGGGCCTGCACGAGCAGGTCCCCCGCCTCCCACACCGCGTAGGCGGCCGGGGCGCCCGGACGCAGCACGCCCGGGTGACCGCGACCGGCGAGGCGGTGCCCGCCACGGGTGTGGGCCAGGAACGCCGCCCGCACCGACACGGCGTGCTCGGGGCGGTGCGGGAACGCCGCCGCGCGCACCGCGCCCCAGGGGTCCAGGGGGGTGACGGGGCTGTCCGAGCCGAGCGCGAGCGGCACGCCGGCGGCAGCCAGCGCGGCGAACGGGTGCAGGGCCGCGGCGCGCGCGGGTCCCAGGCGCCGCTCGTAGGTGCCGCCGGGCGCTCCCCAGCGAGCGTCGAACGCCGGCTGGGCGGACACGCCCACCCCCAGGCGCGCCAGGACCGCGATGACGTCCGCGTCGGCCGCCACGGCGTGCTCGACGCGGTGCCCGCGGGCCGCCAGGGCCGTGGCACCGAGCTCGTCCGCGACGAGCTGCAGGGCCTCGGCGACCACCTGCAGGGCGGCGTCGCCGATGGCGTGGAAGGCGGCCTGGACACCGGCCAGGGTGCAGGCGCGCAGGTGCGCGCGCACGGCACCGGCGTCCAGGTGCAGGGTGCCGCGGGTGCGGGGGGCGTCGGCGTAGGGGGCGTTCAGCGCGGCGGTGCGCGAGCCGAGGGAGCCGTCGACGGAGAGGTCGCCGCCGACGCCGGCCAGGTGCACGCCCTGCGCGGCGTGGGCGGCGACCACCGCGCGCACGGCGTCGGGGTCGGTCACGGCCTGAGCGTGGTACGGCACCACGTCGGGCAGGGGTTCGCGCCCGTCGGCGCGCTGCGCGGCCGTGCCCGCCCCGGCCAGCGCGGCCAGGGCCGCCAGGTCACCGGGCGGTGCCAGCGCGGGACCGGACATCTCGTGCACGGCGCCGATCCCGGCCGCGGCGGCCGCGCGCAGAGCGGTGCGGCGGGCCCGGTCGGCGGCCGCGGGGCTCAGGGCCGCCCACCGGGCGTGCAGAGCAGCGTGGTGGGCGGCACCGGGCACCTGTGCGCTGCCGTCCTCGTCCGGTGCGGGCAGCCCGGCGTGCGCGGCCAGGGCGCTGGAGACCAGGGCGCTGTGCCCGTCCACGCGCGAGAGGTGCACGGGCGCTCCCCCGGCGGCGGTGTCGAGCTGGGCGCGGGTGGGCAGGGTCGCGTCGTCCCAGGTGGTCTCGTCCCAGCCGGCACCGGTGAGCAGTTCACCGCCGCCGGTGGACGCGGCGGCGACGGCGTCCAGGACGTCCCGGGCGCTGCGAGCCCGGCTCAGGTCCAGGCCCGCGGTGCGCAGCCCGGTCTCCGTCAGGTGCGCGTGGGCGTCGACGAACGCGGGTGTGATCAGGGCGCCGTCCAGCTCCACGACCTCCTCGTCCCCGCGGGTCCACGCCGCGGCGGCCTCGTCCGGGCCCACCCAGGCGATGGTGGAGCCGTCGACGAGCAGGGCGGTGGCGAACGGGTCGGCGGGGCTGTAGACGGACCCTCCCCGGTACAGCCGCCGGGTGCTCGGTGCGGGTGTGTTCACCGGGGCAGCGTAGTTCGCACGAGGTGCGTGGCTGGTATTTTACCCACGATAACCGGATTTTCTCCAGGAATCTCCGCTGCTGGCGCTCATGTGGAAGGGCCCCACCGGTTCGACCGGTGGGGCCCTTCTCGCACGCGCTACCTCTGGTGGTGGGGGGGGGGGGGGGGGGGGGGGCGGGGGGGGGGGGGGGGGGGCGGGGGGGGGGGGGGGGGGGGGGGGGGGGGGGGGGGGGGGGGGGGGGGGGGGGGGGGGGGGGGGGGGGGGGGGGGGGGGG
>NZ_JBKBCT010000167.1:0-638 GCF_050871525.1 Kineococcus auxinigenes
TACTGCGCTAATTGCTCAGACGCTGAGTTCTGCGCGCTGGTGGAGCACGAGCTTTACCACATCGGCCAAGAGACGGATGCCTTCGGCGCCCCGGCCTTCACCAAGGATGGATTACCGAAGCTGTTCCTGCGCGGACATGACGTCGAGGAGTTCGTTGGCGTGGTGCGTAGGTACGGCATAGGCGATTCCAACGGGATGCTGGCCAAGCTGGTGTCTGCGGCGAACTGCACTCCGGAGGTGGCGCGCATCGATGTCGCACGTGCGTGTGGGACATGATTGGCTAGAGCCGCATAGCTTAGACGCGACTTAGACGAGATTTCACATTATGGCAACGCTCACTGATGACGTGAAAGCGTTCATCGTGCAGGCGTTGGCCTGCTTTGACACACCCCATCAGGTATCCGACGCCGTCAAAGAGCAATTCGGATTGACGGTCAGTCGCCAGCAATGCGAGGCGTACGACCCCAGCAAGAAGATCGGCGCCGCCCTAAGCAAGAAATGGCGCGAACTCTTCGAAGAGACCCGAAAGCAGTTCCTTGCCGAAACCGGGTCGATCCCGATCGCAAATCAGGCCTACCGCCTGCGGGTGCTGAACCGCCTTCTGGTGAAGGCTGAGAAGCAGCGCAACGTCGCGATGG
>NZ_JBKBCT010000034.1:0-38776 GCF_050871525.1 Kineococcus auxinigenes
GTCGCGGGGTGCCACCCCCCCCCCCCCCCCGACCCCCCCCCCCCCCCCCCCCCCCCCGCCCGGGCGCCGCCCCCCCCCCCCCCCCCCCCCCCCCCCCCCCCCGCCCCCCCCCCCCCCGCGGACCCGGCCGGGGTCGGCACGGTCACCGACGGGGCCGCGGGAGCGCTGGACGGCGTGCTCGCGGGGGGTGCCGCCGGGACGGTGGCGGTGGTCCCGCCGGTGCGTGCGGGGGCCCGGCCGGTCGCGGCGGGTGCCCGCGAGGGGGCCGCGTCGCCGTCCTCGGCGGGTTCCGTACCGGCGTCCGGGGCCTGCGCGGAGGTCGGGGGCGCGACCGGTGCCGAGGTGGGCAGCACGCCGGTGGGTCGCGGCTGCACGATGGCGACGGGGTTGGGCACCTCCTCCAGCCGGCCCTGCTGCACGGCGGTGATCGCGATGGCCGTGCCCGCGGTGGCGAGCACCAGCGCACCGACCACGACCGCGACGGGGCGCCGGGGCAGCGTGCGCACCCGCGGGGCCCGGTGCGCGGCGGCGACCGGGGGGACGGGCCGCTCCCAGCCGTCCGGCTCGCGGGGCACCGGGCCCGGCGCGACGAGCGCGCGCACGGCGTCGACCCAGCCGGGCAGGCGGTCGGGCCGCTCGCGGGGGTCGGGGGACAGGCCCTGCAGCAGCAGCTCGGCCGTGTGGGGGTGCGCGGCGGTGTGCGGCGACGCGGCGAGCTGGCGGCGCACCAGGCCCGGGTCGAGCGCTCCGGCGGGGTCCGCGGCCGGCGGCTGCCCGGTCAGGACGAACACGGCGGTGGCGGCGAAGCTGAACACGTCGCTCGCCGAGGACGGCAGGGCGCCCGCGCGCACCTCCGGCGCGGTGTAGACGGTGGCGGAGCGGTGCGGGGCGCCGTGGCGCAGGCCGCCCAGGCTGGGGCCGGCCAGGCGCACGCCGTCGCCGGGGAAGAAGCCCCCCAGGCGCACCGTGCGGGGGGTGATGTCGCCGTGCACGAGCGGCGGGGAGTGGTCGGTGCCGCGGTGCAGCTCCTGCAGGATCCTGGCGGTGGTGGCCAGCACGGCGAAGCGCTCCTCGACGCCGGCGCCGGGGTCGTCGTGCAGCCAGTCGGCGACGGAGCGGCCGGGCGCCTGCTCCAGGACGGCGTAGTCCCAGGTGCCCTCGGCCCCGGCCGCGCGGCCCGGCGGGTGCGGGGCGGGGCCGGTGAAGGTGCTCAGGACCGCGGCGAGGCACTCGTGCCGCACGCGCACCAGCCCGGTGGCGCGCTCGCGCCAGGTGCTCTCCACGGCCGCGGGGTCGGCGGCCACCGCTCCGGCGGCCGGGTCACCCCCACCGGCTGCCGCGCCCGCGCCGGCCCGGGGCCGCAGGGCGACGAGGGTGAACAGCGCCTCCCCCGACGGAGCGCGGTGGTCCAGGACGTGCCACGCCTCGTCGACGCCGTCGGCCTGGCCGAGCAGCTCGTAGCGGTCGGCGTCCCCGGGCGGGCCCGCGCGGTGCCGGAGGACCGCGGGCACGTCGGAGGCGGAGGTCAGCCTGTCGTCCGGCCAGCCCTCGGTCACCTGTGGCACCTCCGCGCCTCGACGGTGCGTCGCGCACCGGGATGGGTGTCCCATGATGCCTCACGCACTGGGCCGAACGGGTGGATCCGGCCCGTGACCTGCGCCGTGTTCAGCCGGGGTGCGAGGAGCCCGGCTGGTCGAAGACCGTCACCCGCGGCACGGGGCCCGTGTGGGCGGCGACCTGCACGGCCGCGTGCTGGCCGGTGCAGGCCTGCGCGAGGCGGGAGGAGCCCACGTCGCGGGTCAGGACGTTGACGTTGCCGTAGCCGCACGTGACGCCCGCCTCGGCGCCGGCGACGGGGTCCCACCAGGCGCCGGTGGACATCTGCACCACGCCGGGGCGCACGTCCCGGGACAGCACCAGCCCGCCCAGGCAGCTGCCGCGGCGGCTGCGCAGCACGACGACCTGGCCGTCGGCCAGGCCGCGCGCGGCGGCGTCCCCGGGGTGCATCCGCACCGGTTCGCGCCCGGCGACCTTGCCGGCCTGCGAGTGCGCGCCGTGGTCGAGCTGGCTGTGCAGGCGGGTGGCGGGGTTGTTCGCGACCAGCCACAGCGGGAACTCGTCGTCGGGCGTCTCGTCGGCGGGCAGGTGCACGGGGTGCCCGGGGCAGTCGTCGTAGCCGAAGCCCGCCACGGTCGGGGAGTGCAGCTCGATGCGGCCGCTGGGGGTGCGCAGCCCGAACCGCTGCGGGTCGGCGCGGAAGGCGGAGAACATCACCTTCTCCTCCGGTTCGTCCGGCAGCGGGAACTCCCCCGCCGCGCGGAACTCCGCGTGGGGGGGCGCGGTGATCCCGGCGCGGGCGGCCGGCCCGGTGCGCCACTGCTCGTACAGGTGCTCCACCCACTGCGCGGCGGTGCGGCCCTCGGTGAACCGCTCGCCGGCGCCCAGGCGCCCGGCGAGCGCGGACAGCACCGCGTAGTCGTCGCGGGCCTCGCCCAAGGGCTCGTGCACCCGCCCCATGTGGATGAGGCGGTCGTCGTAGCGGGCGGCGCCGACGTCCTCGCGCTCCAGGGTGGTGGTGGTGGCCAGGACGACGTCGGCGTGGCGGGCGGTCGTCGTCCAGAACGGCTCGTGCACCACGACGGTCTCGGCCGCCCGGAACGCGCGGCGCAGCCGCTGCAGGTCCTGGTGGTGGTGGAAGGGGTTGCCGCCGGCCCAGTGCACCAGGCGCAGGTGCGGGTAGACCTCGTGCCGGCCGTCGACCTCGTACGGCTCACCGGGGTGCAGCAGGGCGTCGGCGATGCGGGCGACGGGGATGCGCACGCGCAGCGGGTCGGCGAACTGCGGCAGCGTGGGCAGCGGGTAGTGGCCGGAGCGGCGACCCACGCCGCCGGTGGAGGCGTAGCCGTGGCCGAAACCCCCGCCGGGCAGGCCGATCTGCCCGAGCAGGCAGGCGAACGCGACCGCCGCCCACAGCGGCTGCTCACCGAAGCGGGTGCGCGCCACGGACCAGCTGACGGTGACCATGGTGCGCCCGGCGGCGGCGCGGCGGGCCAGCCGGCGGATCGTGGCGGCGGGCACGCCGGTGATCCCCTCCGCCCACTCGGGGGTCTTCACCACCCCGTCGTCCGCGCCGTCGAGGGAGGCGAGGAACTCCTCGGTGCCGGAGCAGCAGCGCTCCAGGAACCCCGGGTCGTGCAGGCCCTCCTCGACCAGCACCCGGCACATCGCCAGCAGCAGCGCCGCGTCGGTGCCGGGCACGGGGGCGATCCACTGCGCGTCCAGCTCGGCGGCGAGGTCGTCGCGCAGCGGGGAGACGAGCACGAACTGCGCCCCGCGGGCCTTCGCACCGCGCAGCCGGCCGGCGATCTCGTGGCGGCTGATGCCGCCGCTGGCGACCTCGGAGTTCTTCGCCGGCAGCCCGCCGAAGGCCAGGACGAGGTCGGTGTGCGCCTCGATGCTGGACAGCGCCGTGGGTGAGATGAGGGGTTCCTGGCTGCCGACGACGTGCGGCACGAGGACCTCGCCGACGCCGTGGCTGTACGTCCACGACGAGCGCACCGCACCGCCGAGGCAGTGCCAGAAGCGGTGGATCTGGCTCTGGGCGTGGTGGAAGCGCCCGGCGCTGGCCCAGCCGTAGGAACCGGCGAACACGGCGGTGGGGCCGTGCTCGCCCAGCACGCGGGAGAGCTCGGCGGCGAGGCGGTCCAGCACCTCGTCCCAGCCCACGGGGATGAACTCGTCCTCGCCGCGGCGCTCGTCCGGGCCGGGGCCGTCCTCCCACCAGCCGCGGCGCACGTGCGGGCGCAGCACGCGGGCGGTGGGCGTGGCGGCGACGGGGACGTTGCCCAGCAGCGGCGAGGGGTCGGGGTCGTCGGGGTGGGGGTGGACGGTGACGCGGCCGTCGGCGCCGGTGGTGGCGGTGAACGCCCCCCAGTGGGAGGAGTGGGGGGTGCCGGGCGGGGCCGTCGTGCTCACCCCACCAGGATCGCCGATGCGCGGGCGTGCCCGGTGCGCGCCCGGGGTCAGGCGAACAGCGCCTCGACGTCCAGGACGACCCCCCAGCGCTCCAGCTCGACGGCGCCCTCGGACAGGGCCCGGTCCAGCTCGTAGGCGCCGTCGACGAGGCGGTGCACGTACACCGTGTGGTCCCACGGCGAGACGATCCAGTGCTCGGGGCAGCCGTGGCGGGCGTACTTGGCGGTGTTGCGGACCCAGTCCTTCGACTGGTTCGACGGCGAGAGCACCTCGACGCACAGCAGGACGGGACCGTCCCAGTACTGGGCCTCTTCGTCCACGGCGGCGCCCGCCTCGACCACCATGACGTCCGGCTCGTACTTGTCCGGGCCGGGCTTCCAGCCCCAGGCGTCGTGGACCTGGTGGCCCGTCCCGGCCTCCAGCAGGTTCGCCAGGCGCCGGGCGATCCGCTGGTGGCGCCCCGTCACCACGCCGCGCGGGATGAACGCCCCGTCCACGTACTCACCGCGGACGTCCTCGCCCAGCGCACGGTAGTCCTCCCAGGACATCGGGACGCCGTGGATGCCCTCGTGCACCTCAGCCGCCATGCCTCGAGCCTAGCCCGCCCCGTCCCTCCACCCTCGCCGCGATCATGCACGGTTGAGCGCTCAACTTCGCATGATCGCCGTGGGGTGGGAGACCCGGGGATCCACCCGGACGGCGGGCTCAAGCCGCTGCCCGCACCTGCCGATGAGGGCGCATGAGCACCACGACGCACCGTCACGACGACGGGCCGCAGCTCGCCCGCGAGGGGGAGGTGGACGGCGCCGGGGATCGGAGGGGATCCCGGCGCCCCGTCTCCCCCCGCTCGGCGGGCGTGCGCCTGGCGGTGACGACGGCGGTGCTCGTGGGTTCCCTGATCGCCCTGGCCCCGCTGCTGGGGGGCAGCGGTGCGCCGCTCGGCGCGGTGTGGTGGCCGGCGGCGGGGGCGGCGCTGGCCCTGGCGGTGCGCCGCCCGTCCCGGCGGTGGTGGTGCGTCGCCGGGACGCTGGCCGGCAGCGCCCTGGCGCTGCGCGTCCTGGGCGTGGACCCCGGGGTGGCGGCGGTGCTCGCCAGCGCGCAGGCGCTGCAGTGCGCCGTCGGGGCGTCGGTGACGGCCCTGCTGACGGGCGGGCGGCCGGTGCGGATGCGCACCACGCGCGACGCGTGGCGGGTGGCGGCCGGTGCGGCGGCGGGTGTCGCCGCGGCGAGCGTGCTCGTGCACGCCACGCCGGAGATCGGCGGGGCCCTGGCGTACGCGCCCGCGCAGCTGCTGGGGGTGCTGCTGGTGGCGCCGCTGCTGCTGCCCGCCGGTGCACCGCGCGCCGTGGACCGGCGCACCCGCGCCGCGCGCACCGAGTGGGCCGCGGCGATGGCGGTGTCCGCGGCCGTGGCCGTGGCGCTGTTCTGGCGGCTGGACTCCGGGGCGTGGTCGTTCCTGGTGGTGGTGCCGGTCCTGTGGGGCGCGGCGCGCCTCGGGCTGGGCCGGGCCCTGACGTGCCTGCTCGTGGTGGCGGTGGTGGCGACCACCGGCACAGGCACCGGCCTGGGCCCCTACACGGGCTTCCCGCTGCACGCCCGCACCGGCGTGCTGCAGGCGCTGCTGTTCACCTGCGGGGCGGTGACGATGGTGATGTCGCTGGTGGTGCGGGCCCGCGAGAGCGCGGTGGTGGAGGCCGGCCGGCGCGAGGAGCTGTTCCGCCGCACCTTCGACGACGCCCTGCTGGGGGTGGCGCTGCTGCGGCTGCGCGCCGACGGCACCGCGGTCGTCGCGCGGGTCAACGACCGGCTGGCCTCGATGCTCGGGCACGACGTGCCGGTCGGCTCGGACTGGTCGCAGCAGGTGCACCACGAGCAGCGCGAGGCGTTCACGGCGGCCGTGCACGGCATGGTGGAGCAGGTGCGGGCCGGGCAGAGCGCCCACTGGCACGCCGAGGTGCAGCACGGCGACGGCGACGTGTGGCTGGAGCTGGCGGCGTCGGCGTGGCCCACCTCCCGCGAGGACGGCCGCGACGGCGAGGTCGCCGCGGTGGTGCAGGTCGCCGACGTCACGCAGCGGCGGCTGGTGCAGCGCCGCCTGCGCGAGGCCGCGCTGCACGACGCGCTGACCGGCCTGGCCAACCGCACGCTGCTGGAGGACCGGTTGCGCCTGGCGCTGGGCGCGGCGGGGCGCTCGGGCCGGCAGGTGGCGCTGCTGTACTGCGACCTGGACGACTTCAAGCCCGTCAACGACACCGGTGGCCACGCCGCCGGCGACCACGTCCTCATCGGGGTGGCGCAGCGGCTGAGCGCAGCGGTGCGCCCCGGCGACACGGTGGCGCGCATCGGCGGCGACGAGTTCGCCGTGGTGTGCCCGGACCTGCCGGACCCCTCGGCCGCCGAGGCGGTCGCCGAGCGGATCGTCGCGGCGATGGCCGAGCCGTTCCCGGTGGCGGGGTGGAGCTTCCCCGTGGGCATCAGCGTGGGCCTGTCCATCGCGCAGCGGGGCGCGGACGCGCAGCGGGTGCTGCAGGAGGCCGACGCGGCGATGTACGAGGCGAAGTCCGCCAAGGGCGAGCCGGGCGCGCGCGGCGGCCGGGTGCGCACCGGTGGCCGGCGCGTGGTGGACCTGCGCACCGCCGAGCGCGGGGGGCGCTGAGCGCTCAGCCGGGCGGCTGCGGGTCGAACGCCACGGCCAGCAGGGCGCAGTCGTCCTCGCCGCGGGTGCCGACGAGCTCGGCCAGCAGCTCGTCGAGCAGGTCCTCCAGCGGCAGCCGGTGCAGCCGGGTCAGGGCCGCGCGCACCCGCTCCAGGCCGCCGGCCAGGCTGCGGCCGCGCTGCTCGATGAGCCCGTCGGTGTACAGCAGCAGCACCGAGCCGTCGGGGACGTCCACGTCGTGGTCGTGCCGCTCGGCGTCGCCGAGCAGCCCCACGAGCAGGTCCGGCGGGGTGCGCAGCAGCTCGGTGCTGCCGTCGGGCCGCAGCAGCACGGGCGGGGGGTGCCCGGCGTTCGTCCAGCGCAACCGCCGCGCACCGCGGGCGGCGCCGGCGGCGTCCTGCTCGACGCGGGCCAGCACGAGGGTGGCGAGGGCGTCGACGCCCAGGCCCAGCAGCGCGCGGTCCAGGCGGGCGACCACGCCCGTGGGCGGCTCGGGGCGGTCCCAGGCGAAGGCGCGCAGCAGCCCGCGCACCTGCCCCATCGTCCCGGCGGCCCGCGCTTCGTGGCCGGCGACGTCGCCGACGACCAGGCTCAGGGCCCCGTCGGGCAGCACCACCGCGTCGTACCAGTCGCCGCCCACCTGCTCCTCGCGGGCGGCGGGCACGTAGCGGCCGACGGTGCGCAGCGAGTCCACGTGCGGCAGCGTGGGCAGCAGGGAGCGCTGGAGGACCTCGGCGTGCGAGCGGTGCCGCTCCTCCAGCTGGGCGCGGTGCACGGCCTGGGCGGTGAAGCGGGCCAGGGCGCCCCACACCTCCTCCTCCGCCCGCAGCCCGGGGCGCGCGTCCGGCCACAGCAGCGCCAGGACGCCGAGCGGCTGCCCGGCGGCGGCCAGCGGCAGGAACGCGCTGGCGCCGGGGCCCGCGGCGCGCTCGGGCGTCCGGGGCGCGGCGGGCGGCGGGAAGGCGTCGTCCAGCTCGGCGCGGTCGGTGAACAGCAGGGGGCGGCGCTCGCGGGCGGCGGCCGCGGCGGGCGAGCCCTGCTCGAGGCGGGTGCCCACCAGCAGCAGCGAGCGGGCCCCGCCGAGCTGGGCGCGGGTCACGGCCGTGACGGCGGCGTCCACCTCGGGCACCGAGCGGGCTCCCACGAGGCTCTCGGCCAGCGCCAGCAGCAGCTGCTGGCGCTCCTGCACCACCCGCAGGCTCAGCTCCGCCGAGCAGGCGGCGGCCAGGTCCTCCAGGACCGCGACCTGCTCGGGGCTCCAGCTGCGCGGCTGGTCGTCGATGGCGCACAGCACGCCGACGACGGGGTCGTGCGCGCCGGCCGGTTCCCCGGAGGCGGGGTCGGCCAGCCGCACGGGCGCCCCGGCGTAGGCGACCACCCCCAGGTCGGGGATGGCCAGGGAGCCCGCGGTCAGCGGGTCCTCGCGGGCGTCGGCGACGGTGAAGGTGCCGCCGGAGGTCACCACGTGCCGGCACAGCGAGTGCGTCAGCGGCGTGGCGCGCCGGCTCTGCCACGGCTCGGGCAGGCCGACGGCCCCGGGGAGCACCTGCTCCTCGGCGCTGACCATGGACACCAGGCCCACGGGCGTGCGCAGCGCGACGGTCGCCAGGCGGGCGAAGCGGTCCAGGTCCGGGTCGGGGCGCGAGGGCAGCAGGGTGGCGGCGGCCAGCCCGTGCCGGGTCACGTCAGCCGAAGGTGTCGGGGTCGGGGCCGGTGCGCTGGTCGCGGTTCAGGGCGCTCAGGGCGGCGACCTGCTCGTCGCTGAGGGTGAAGCCGAACACGTCGATGTTGCTCGCGATGCGCGCCGGGGTCACCGACTTGGGGATGACGACGTTGCCCAGCTGCAGGTGCCAGCGGACGACGACCTGTGCGGGTTCGCGGCCGGTCTCGGCGGCGATGCGGGTGACGACGGGGTCGGAGAGCAGTTCCCCGCCGCGCGCCAGGGGGCTCCACGCCTCGGTGGCGATGCCGTGCTCGGCGTGGAAGGCGCGCAGGTCCTCCTGCACGAGGTACGGGTGCAGCTCCACCTGGTTCACGGTGGGGACGATCTCCGTCTCGTCCATGAGCTTGCGCAGGTGGGTCTTCTGGAAGTTGGAGACGCCGATGGTGCGGATGCGCCCGTCGCGGTGCAGCTCCTCGAACGCCTTCCAGGTCTCGACGTAGTCGTCGCGCTGGGTGGGCCAGTGGATGAGGTACAGGTCCAGGTACTCCAGCTGGAGCTTGGCCATGCTCTCGTCGAAGGTGCGCAGCGTGGCGTCGCGGCCGTGCCGCTCGTTGGGCAGCTTGGTGGTGATGAACACCTCCTCGCGGGGCACGTCGGTCACGCGCAGCGCGTCGCCGACGCCGGCCTCGTTGCCGTACCCGGCGGCGGTGTCGACGTGCCGGTAGCCGGCGCCGAGGGCGGTGAGGACCACCTCGGCGGTCTGCTCCTGCGGGACCTGCCACACCCCCAGACCGAGCTGCGGGATCTCCACCCCGTCGTGCAGGGCCAGGTTCGGGACTGCGGGCACGTCGTCTCCTCCATCGTCCGGGCGGGTCGGGCCCGACGCTACGGCCGCGCGCCCCACCCCGCACCCCGCCCCACCGGGGACTCCTCACGCGCCGAACTCGGCGGCGATGGCCTCCAGGGCGTCCACCGCACCGTCGTGGTCGGGCCGGTAGCTCGTCGCGGGCAGCTCGTGCACCTGCCCGTTCCGGAACGCCGGCAGCGCCGCGTACACCGGGTCCTGCGCGAGCTCCTCGACGCCGGGGCCGCCGAGGGCGACCACGAAGGCGGTGGGGGCGTCGGCGACCCGGGCGAGCAGTTCCGGGCTCACCTCGAACGAGTCGCCGCTGCCGTACAGGGCGGGGTTGCCGGCCTTGGTCACCACGTCGTCCGGGGTGAACCCGACCTCCTCGGCCAGCGCGGGCAGCGCCGCGCCGGCCGGGACCAGGTACGGCTCGCCGACGGGCAGCGACAGGAGGAACACCGCGCTCCCGTCCGGGACGGTGATCGACGAGCGCACCTGCTCGACCTTCGCGTCGTAGGCGTCGACGAGGGCGTCGACGCCGTCGGTGCGACCGGTGGCCTCCGCCACCAGTTCCAGCTGCTCCTGCCAGCCGGTCGTGGTGGCGGGCACCAGGACGGTGGGGGCGAGCGCGGCGAGCTCCTCGTACGCCTCCTGCGCCTGGACGGCGGTGATGCCCTGACCACCGCCGATGATGAGGTCCGGGTCGGCGGCCGCGACGGCCTCGATGTTCAGCTCCTCGCCGGCGGGCAGCGCGGTGGTGCCCTGCGCGGTGGCCTCGTCCGACCAGGCCGGCGGGAAACCGCCCTCGAGGTCGGTGATGCCCAGGACGCGGGTGTCGGTGGCGACCACGGGGGCGTCCAGGGCGAACAGGTACCCCGCCAGGCCGCCGCTGAGCACGACGATGCGCTGCGGGTCACCGGGGACCTCGACGGCGCCCTGCTCGGTGGTGATGGTCCGCGGCGCGGGCGCGGTCGAGGTGGACGCGGCGGGGCTGGGCTGCGCGGCCCGGCCGTCGCCGGAGCAGGCGGCGAGCGCCAGCAGCGCGGAGCCGGACGCTCCCGCGAGGACCGCGCGCCGGGCGGGGCGCTGCGGGGAGGGCGGGGTGGACGATCGCACGGTTCTCCTCATCAGGGGTGGGGTCGGTGCGCACCGGGGGCGGCGCCTGCCCGGTGCTCGTCGGGACTGCTCAGTGCTCGTCGTCGAAGTCGGCGACGCCGCGCTTCCAGTAGCCGGTGAGGCGGCAGTCGCCCGCGGGCACGCCGAGCTCGTGGCGCGCCCAGCGGCGCAGGGGTTTCAGGACGCCGGCCTCGCCGGCGATCCACACGAACGTGCGCCGCCCGTCCGGCAGCGGCACGGCGCGCACCGCCCGTTCCAGCGCGTCGCCGTGCCCGGGCGGAACGTCGCCGCGGTGCACCCAGCGCACCTCGAAGCCCTCGGGGGCGGTCAGCTCGACCTCCTCGGAGGCGTCGGCGACCTCGACGAACGCCCAGCCGGTCGCGGTGCGCGGCAGCGCCTGGAGGTAGCGGGCGATCTGCGGCAGCGCGGTGAGGTCGCCGGCGAACAGGTACCGCCCGTGGGCGGCGGGGACCACGACGCCGCCGGGCGGGCCGGCGACGTGCACCCGGTCCCCCGGGCGGGTGGACGCGGCCCACCCCGAGGCCACCCCGCCCGGGTGCAGGACGAGGTCGACGTCGAGCTCCCCGGTCGCCGGGTCGTGCCGGCGCACGGTGTACTCGCGCGACACCGGCAGCGGGCGCGGCCACCGCAGGGACGGCCCGTCGCGCTCGGGCAGGCGCAGCACCCCGTGCTCGTCGGGGAGCACCAGCCGCACGTGCTCCTCGGGGACGTGGCTGGCGAAACCCCGGGCACCGGGGCCGCCGAGGGTCACCCGCACCAGGGCGGAGCCGAGCCGCTGCACGCGCAGCACCTCCAGCTCGCGCAGGCCGACGGGGTACCCGACCTTCGCGACGGCGTCGCCGGCGTGCACCTCGGCGATGCGCGCGAGGTGGTCCGGCGCGGTGCGCGCTCCCGCGGCCGACACCGTCACGCCCGGTCCCCCGCCGTGTCGCGGGTCATCGCCCGGGCGGCGGTGCGGGAGGCCGGGGGCACGGTCGGCGGGACGTCGTCGCTCACGGAGGGCAGGTTAGCCTCACCTCACCAACTCTCGTCAACACCCCCGTCCTCGGCGCTCCCCACCGCGCCGGGCCTCGTGTCGGGGGCGCGCGCCACGATGCCGCCATGCTCCCGCGCACCTCCGCCGGCAGCCGGCCCGGCGCGGGGCCGGTGGCCGTGGTCCACGTCCTGTGGGTGCGCCCGGCCCGGCTGCTGTGGTGGGTGGAGCGCGGCGGGCCGCCCGGGCCGCGCCCGGCCGGCGCGTGCGGCGGCGCCCACCCGGCGGCCCTGCGCGCCGGGCAGCGCGCGCTGCTGCTGCGCTCGGGCCTGGCCGGGGAGGCGCTGCACGGCGTGCTGGCCGGGCCGACGCGGTGGGTGCCGGCCCTGCTGCCCGTGCGCGACGGCGTGCCCGTGCCCAGCCCCGACGCGTTCGCGCGGGTGCCCGCACCGCGCCGGACGCCCGCCCCGGTGGAGCTGTCGGTGGTGCGCCTGCCGTGCACCGCTCCCCCGCTGGCGGGCAGCGTGGAGGCGGTGCGCGCGGCCGGCTCGCGCGGCTGGCCCGGCGGCGGGCTGCTGGTGCCGGGCCGGGAGGTGCTGCACCTGGCGGCGCTGGTGCGCGACCTGGCGGCGTTCACCGCGGCGGAGCCCGCCGCGCACGGCGGCCCGGGGCTGCGGTGGCGGCGCCGGCGCGCGGCGACGCTGCCGGCGGTGCTGCGCGCGGCGGTGCCCGGCGAGGGGCGCGCCCCCAGCGCCGAGCAGGTCGTGGACGAGGTGGTGCTGGCGGTGCTGCCCCACCTGCGCCGCGACGCGCTGCTGCCCGCGCCCGCCGCGGCGACGGCCCGCGTGGTGCTGCTGGTGGGCGGCGGCCCCGCCGACGGCTGGTGGGTGGACGTGACGCTGTCGGTGGGCGGCGCCGCGCCGCTGCGCATCGGCGAGGTGACCGGCGACCCGCTGGCGCTGGAGGCCCTGCGGGCGGGCCTGGCGCGCGCGGTGCGGGTGTGCCCGGCGCTGCGCGCGGCGCACCGCGACGCCGACGACGCCGGGCGCCTGCACCTGCCGGCCCCCGTGGCCGCCGAGCTGGTGGAGCGGGGGCTGGACCTGCTGCACCGCGCGGGGGTGGCGGTGCTGGTGCCGCGGGAGGTGGCGGCCGCGCTCGCCGGGGTGCGCCGGGCGCGTCAGCTCCAGTCGAAGCGCTGGATCCGCCAGGCCAGCCACCCCAGCCACCGGCGCAGGTGGGGCGGCTCGGCGTAGCAGCCGAGCGCCTCGACCGCGGCGGGCAGGTCGAGGTCGCTGCGGGCCAGCAGCCGCGGCACCTCCGCGGCCACCCGGTCCAGGAAGGCCACCGGTTCGGCACCCAGCGCCCACCACTCGTCCCAGCCGGGTTCGTCGGCCAGGTCGCACGCGTTGAACCAGCCGCCGAGGAACGACGTCAGCGCCGGCAGCTCCCGCCGCCAGGTCAGCGCCATCGGGTGCTCCCACGGCTCGGCGGCGTGCACGGCGCCCACCTCCCACGCCGGCCCGGTGCCACCGGCGTCCAGGCGGTGCAGCACCACCGCGGCGCGCGTGGTCTCCACCCCGGAGGCGACGACGTCGCGGCCGAGCAGCGGGGCCCGCCGCACGGCCTGCCCGACGACGGCACCGACGTCGCCCACCAGGTGCAGGCGGCCGCCGGCGTCCGGGTCGGCCAGCCACGCGTCCACCTCCTCGCGGTGCCGGCCGGTGAGCACCCGCACCGCGTGCCGCAGCGAGCCCGCGCTCACGGCGGCCGAGTCGCGCACCTTCCACGGGTACGGCCACTGCGGCACCGCGCCGGGCGACAGGATCGTCGCGGGGTCCTCGACGGCCTCGCGCAGCCGCTCGCCGTACCAGGCCATCCAGGTCAGCCAGGAGTTCCCGTCCGGCGGGTCCCACGTGCCGGCGCCCAGGTCGTGGGCGGTGGTGCGCATCCCCTCCTCGGTGTCCACGCCGGCGGTGGCGCGCCGCCAGATCTCCAGCGAGTCCGCGGCGCGTGTCGCGCCGCCGGCGGTGAGCTCCCGCTCGACCGCCTCCCGCGGTGAGGTGGTGGCGATCAGGTCCGTGTCGTGGCCGAGCGCCGTGGTGAGCATCTCGTCCCAGAGGTCCTCGGTCACGAGCGTTTCCTCCTGTCGAGGTAGGCCGTCAGCACGTGGGGGTTCCCGTCGCGATCGCGCTGCAGCAGCACGACGGCGTGTTCGGGGGCCGACTCGCGGAAGCCGGTGCCGTCCCGGACGAGCACCGTGCCCGCCGAGGCGTCCACCGGGACCCTCAGCGTGACGACGCTCCTGCCGACGAGCCTCTGACGCACCAGAGCCTCGTTGTCACGCACGGCCTGCGTGACGGCCCGCTCAGCCGCGTCGAGGTCGGCCCACCGGGAGACGGCGTCCGGCACCCTCCCGCGCTGACCCGTCTCCGGGTTCGTCAGCGTCCCCAGCGTCAGCCGCTGCCGCAGGTACTCGTCGTCCACGTCCACGTGCCTCTCCAGGGTGTGCCCGCGCCCGTGCCCCTCGCTGCGCTCGAGGTCCACCCCGGCGAGCATCTCGTCCAGCGTCTGCGGCAGCAGCCTGCCGTCGGCGTCGCGCGGCCGGCCGTCGGGGCCGTGCGCGCCGGGCACCAGCTCGTCGGCGGCCCGCCCGGCACCGCGGCCGGCCAGGCCGGCGGCCGCGCCGCCGGCCACCGCTCCCCAGCGCCCGTCGCGGGCGTCGTCCAGGTGCAGGGCGTCCGCCGCGGTGCCGGCGGGGTCGAGCAGGGCGTCCAGCGCCGCGCCGGGTGCGGCGCGCACCGCACCGAGCCACCCGTCGGGGTCCCACGCCCAGCCGGTGACGGCGTACGCGCCGGCGGCGCCCTCGGCGACGACGGCTCGGGCGGCGTCGCCGACGTGCTCGGCGAGGGTCCGCGGCCGGTCCTCCACGTCGGCGATCAGGGCGAGCAGGCGCTGCGCCAGGCGGGCGGAGGACTCGTCGTGGTCGGCGACGAGCCGGGCGCGGCTCTCCTGCCAGTTCTGCAGCTCCGACCAGGCGCCGTGGAACCCCGCCAGGTCCAGGGAGGTGTCGCGGGTGCGGCGCTCGGCGTCCTGCAGGGCGGCCTCGACGGTGCGCAGGCGGCCGTTGAGCATGCCGAGCTCGGCGGCGTGCTCCTCGATGACGGCGGCCCCGGCGGCGGCCGTGCGGGTCAGCAGGGACAGCCCCTGCAGGAGGGGTTCGACGCGGCCGGTGAAGCCGTCGTGCGCCGGGCCCCACCAGCCGCCGGTGTCGCGGCGGGCCGCGTCCACCTCGGCCTGCACGCCCTCCAGGGCGCCGGCCACCGCCCGTGCCGCCCGCGCCGCGGCGTCCGCCGCCGGCGGTGACAGCGTCGCCACCTGGTCCACCCGCACCTCCCCGGTCGCCGGGACCGTAGGGAGCGGGTGGTGCGGTCAGCGGGGTCCGTCCACAGGGGGCGGGGCGTCGCGGCGGGGAGCGGGCCTGTGGCTCCCCGGGCGCCGCGTGCTCAGGCGGCCAGGACCGCCTGGCGGCGGCGGGCCCGCAGCGGCTGCACGGCGAGGACGAGCGCCATCGCCGCGGCCACGCTCAGCGGAACCAGCCCGCACGCGGCCATGCCGGCGCGCACGCCGACGTGCTCGGTGACCCAGCCGATCAGCGGGCCGCCCAGGGGCGTGCCGCCCATGAACACCAGCACGTACAGGCCCATGACGCGCCCGCGGTACTCGCGGTCCACCCACAGCTGCACGGAGGAGTTCGCGATCGCCTGGAACGCCAGGTTGGTGACGCCCATGACGACGAGGACCGCCACGAACACGCCGAGGTTCGGCGCGAACGCGGCGGCGGTCTGGGAGATGCCGAACGCGGCGGCCAGGGCGAGGATGGTGCGCAGCCGCGCGTTCGAGCGGCCGCCGGCGACGAGCGCCCCGGCGATGGAACCGACGGCCAGGACGATGTTGAACAGCCCGTACAGGCCGGCGTCGCCGTCGAAGGTCTCATCGGCCATGGCGGTGAGCACGACGGGGAAGTTCAGCCCGAAGGTGCCGAACACGCCGACGAGCAGGATCGTCCACGCCACGTGCGGCCGTTCGGCGACGTAGCGCAGGGCCGAGCGCAGTTGCCCCTTCTGCCGCGGCAGCGGCGGGGTGCGCACGAGTTCCGAGGTCTTCAGGAAGAACCCGAGGGCGACGGTGGGCCCGAGGTAGCACAGCGCGTTCGCGGCGAACGCCCACCCGGTGCCGACGGTGCCGATGAGCAGGCTGGCGATCGCCGGCCCCACGAGCCGGCTGGTCTGGAACGTCGCGGCGTTCAGGGCCACGGCGTTGCGCAGGTGCTGCGCGGGCACGACCTCGCCGACGAACGCCTGGCGCGTGGGGTTGTCGAGGGCGACGACGAACCCGCCGGCGAGGGCGAGCAGGTAGACGGTGCCGACGGTGACGTTCCCGGTGAGGGTGAGCACGGCCAGGGTGGTGGCGACGGCGGCGCTGCAGCCCTGCGTGACGAGCAGGATGTTCCGCTTGGGGTAGCGGTCGGCGATCATGCCGCCGTGCATGCCGAACAGCAGGATCGGCAGGAACTGCAGGGCCATGGCGATGCCGACGGCGGCCGGGGAACCGGTCAGTTCCAGCACGAGCCAGTCCAGGGCGATGTTCTGCATCCAGACGCCGGTGCTGGCCAGCGCCTGACCGCTGACGTACACGCGGAAGTTGGGCACGCGCAGCGCGGCGAACGTCGCTGCGGCGCGGGTGGGGGGTGCGGCGTCGGGGTGTGCTTCGGCGGGAGCCGGCGGTGTCACGATCAACCCTTCGGGGTTCGACGGTCGGTGACCATCATCACGGTTGGGCCCTCGAGATCGCACGGCGATAGGATGACTATCAGTCATCACGTGTCGTGATGAGCGCGAGGAGGCGGTGGTGAGCGTCGTCCAGGGGCCGGTGCCGGGGTTCGACCCGGTGCAGCTGCGCTCGTTCCTCGCGGTGGCGCAGACCCACTCCTTCACGCAGGCCGCGGCGCGGCTGGGCTTGCGCCAGTCCACGGTCAGCCAGCACGTGCGCAAGCTGGAGCTCGCCGCCGGGCGCACGCTGGTGCACCGCGACACGCACTCGGTGGCGATCACCCCCGACGGGGAGGCGATGATCGGTTTCGCCCGGTCCATCCTCGCCGCGCACGAGAGCGCGGCGTCGTACTTCACCGCCGAGCGCCCGCGCGGGCGGTTGCGCATCGGCATGTCCGACGACCTGGCGCTGACGCGGCTGCCGCAGATCCTGCGCGACTTCCGCACCGAGAACCCGCGCGTGGACCTGGAGCTGACCGTCGACCAGTCCGGGACGCTGCACCGCCGCCTGGGCAACGACCGGCTGGACGTCTTCATCGGCAAGCGGCCCCGCGGCTCCGGCGAGGGCCAGCTCGTCAAGCGCGAGCGGCTGGTGTGGGTGGGCAACCCGTCCACCCGGGTGGACCTGTCGCTGCCGGTGCCGCTGGTGGTCTACCCGGCGCCCACGCTCAGCGGCAGCGCGATGCAGGAGGCGCTGGAGGGGGCGGGGCTCGGCTACCGCAGCGCGTGCGTGTGCCGCGGGGTCAACGGCCTCATCGCGGCCGTGGTCGCGGGCATCGGCGTGTCGTGCCTGGCGAGCTCGCTGGTGCCGGCGCAGCTGACCCGGCTGGGCCCGCAGCACCGGCTGCCGGAGCTGGGCCAGATCGACCTGGTGCTGCTGACGAACCCGCGCACGGCCGAGCGCCCGGCGTCGCGGGCGCTGGCCGCTGCGGTGCTCTCCAGCGGCCCCGGCGGCCTGAGCCCCTCGGCCCCTTGAGCGGGGTGCCGGGCGGCGAGCGCCCCGCGCCGGCCCGAACTACGGTCGGGGACGTGCTGGACCGTCCCGCGACACCCCGACCGCCGTGCCCCGCCTGAGCCGCGCGCTGCGCATGGACCTGGTGCGCAGCGACCGGGGTGCGCAGAACCTGACCACGTTCGTCGTGGCGGCGGTCTCGACGATCCTGCTGACGCGGCTGCTGCTGGCGCTGACCGGCTACCCGCAGATCGGCGGTGGCGGCAGCGGCCTGCACGTGGCGCACGTGCTGCCCGGCGGGCTGCTGATGCTGGCGGCGCTGGTGCTGCAGTTCGCCTACGTGGGCCGCGGCCCGCGGCCGGTGGCGGCGCTGGTGGGCGGGGCCGGTTTCGGCCTGTTCATCGACGAGGTCGGCAAGTTCGTCACCACGGACAACGACTACTTCTACGAGCCGGCCGTGGCGATCATGTACGTGGTGTTCGCCGCCCTCGTCGTCGGCGCGCGCCGCTGGCGGCGGCACCGGCCGCTGGACGACGACGAGAAGGTCGCCAACGCCGCGCACGCCCTGGTCGACGGCCTGGCCGGGCACCTGCCGGCCGGCCACCGCGAGGAGGCGCTGCGCGGGCTGGACGAGGTCGGCGACGAGTTCGGCGCGCGCGAGCTGCGGGCGCTGCTGGAGAGGGTGGAACCCAGCCCGGTGCCGGTGCCGCAGCACCTGGAGCACGCGTGGGCGCGGGTGCAGGAGCTGTTCGACCGCCTCGCCACCTCGTGGTGGGCGCTGCCGCTGATGGGCGCGTGCCTGCTGCTGCAGTCGGCGGGCGCGGCGCTGGTGGCGGCGGGCGCGTGGGTGGCCGGCCGCGGCTTCGGGGCCGCCGGGCTCGGGGTGGTCGTCGGGGCGGGGGCGGCGCTGGTGCTCGCCCTGGCCGGGCTGGTGCAGGCGCGCCGGCGGGGGCGGCACGCGGCGGTGGAGTCGTTCCAGCGCTCGGCGCTGACCTCCCTGCTGGTGACGCAGGTCTTCCTGTTCGCCGCCTCGCAGTTCGCCGCGGTGGCGGGCCTGGTGGTGGACCTGGTGCTGCTGGGGCTGGTGAACGCCGACCTGGCCCGGATGCGCTCCCGCCCGGCGGGCGCGCCTCAGCGTTCCCAGAGCTCCACGCGCACCGCCCCGAAGTCGCCGTCGTAGGTCCGTGACCGCCCGGCGCGGGCGGGTTCCACCCAGGAGGCGAACACCTCCTCCCACGGGTCGTTCAGGACGAGCCCGACCAGCCACACCCGCTCGTGGGGCGCGAGCGCCGCGGCCCGCTGGTCGTCGGGCAGGTCGTCGCCGCCGATGGAGACGCTGACGTCGGTGTCGTGCAGCAGGAGCGCGTCCTCGAGGGGGGTTCCGGCGGGCAGGTAGTACCGCACGTGGGGACGTGTGGTGTTGCCCAGGAACACCACGGCGTCGCCGGGGCGGGCCCGCTCGGTCAGGACCGCGACGGCGGAGGGCACGTCGTCGGTGACGTAGGGCCGCTGGCGGGTCTGCACGAGGTGCGCGGCCTGCCCGAGGGCGATCGCGCCCGCGGCGAGCACGGCGACGCCGGCCCGGGCGGAACCGGTGCCCGCCCGCCGCGCCAGGGCACCGGCCCCGGCACCGGCGAGGACGGCGAGGGCCGGTGCGGTGGCGCCGGCGTAGCGGGTGGCGAACAGCTGACCGCCGGCGGCGGAGGCGGCCAGCGCGGCGACGGGTGCCACCGCCCAGGCGAGCACGAGCAGCAGCACGGGCGGGTCGCGCCGCAGGTGCGCGGTGCCCGCCGCGCACAGCACGGCCAGGGCGAGCACCGCCAGGGCGCCACCGGCGTACGCCGCCCACAGCCCGAGGGTGCGCTGCAGGAGGGGGAAGTCGTCGGCGATGCGGCCGGGGGCCTGGGTGAACCCGACGGCGACCATGGCCAGCGCGGCCGCCGCGGCGGGCAGCGCCCCCAGCAGCACCCGGCGCCGGCCGGCGCGGCCGGGAGCCGCGAGCGCCACGGCGAGCAGCGCGGCGACGGCGGGTGCGCCGGTGATGACGTGCAGCGCGGCGGCCAGGGCGGCGCCGGTGGCCCACAGGGCGAGCCACCGCCGCCGCGGGTCCTCCCGGTCGCGCAGCACGCCGTACGCGGTGGCGGTCGCGGCGGCCAGCACGACGGGGTAGGGGCGCGCCTCCTGGCTGTGGTCGACGACCACGGGCATCAGGGCGAACGCGCTGCCGGCGACGACCCCGGCGACGGTGCGGGCCCCGGCGGGCACGCCGGAGCGCGGGCCGGGGCGCAGCAGCCGGGCGGCGATCAGGCCGGCGAGGGCGGCGGTGAGCACGGTCGCCGCCGCACCGGGCAGCCGCAGCCACGCCTCCTCGCGGGACACCTGCACCCACGGGTGCACCAGCGCGTACCAGGGGCCCAGCCCGGCGTCGGTGACCCGCAGCCCGCGCAGCATCACCGCCCAGCCGCGCTCGGCGGTGGCGAGGGTGTAGATCTCGTCGCGCCACAGCGGTTTGGCGTCGTAGCGCCAGGCGGTGGCCGCCGCGGCGACGGCGACGGGCACCAGCCACGCCCAGGGGCCGCCGCTGCGGTGCTCGCGCCGCTCGTGCCCGGTCGCGCCCGTCCGCGTGCGCGTGCTGCCCGTGCTGCCCGCCACCCGTGTCCTCCTCGTCCGCCCGGCGGGCGGTCGTGAGCGCCCCGCCCCGCGGGCAGTACCCGCTGCGGCCCGGCGGGAACCCCGGCCGGGTCACCCGATCGGCTCAGGTGCCCCGCCCGCGCGTCGATGGGTCGACGGCCTCGGCCGGGGAACCGGCGGGCCGCCACCCGACACCTGCGGAGGGAACGACCTTGACGCTCGCGCACGGATCCTTGCTGGAGCGCGGCCTGAGCCGCGGCGCCGTCGGGCTGCTGCGCCTGGTGGCGTTCGGGCAGGTCAGCGGCTCCACGCTGACCTCGGCGGGGACGGCGGCTTCGGTGGCCCGCGTCCTGGTGCGCTCGGGCCGAGCCGCCGGGCGCCGCGCCGCGGGGTCCGGGGGCGCGCTGCGGCTGCTGCGCCGCGCCGGACGACCGCGGCCCCCGGCACCGCGGGCCCTGGCGCCCCGGGCGGCGACGTCCCCGGTGCTGTCGGGCACGGTCGTGGACCGCCCGCGGCGGGTGGCCGCCCCGGCTTCCCCGGTGTCGCTGACGGTGGCCGACCGGCCGCGCCGGGGCACCGTGCAGCTGGTGCTGGGCCGTGAGCTGGACGCGGCGGCGGAGTCGCTGGTCGTCGAGGTGCGCCGCGGCGACGGGCCCTGGCGCACGGCGGGTGCTCCGCAGCCCGTGGCCGGCGCGGACGACCGCTTCGGCGTGCCCCGCCCCACGGCGCCGGGCCGGTACGCGTACCGGGTGGCCTGCGCACGGCACGGCGTGGTCTCCGAGAGCTGCGCGGACGCGGTGAACGCCGTGGTCGTCCCGCCCGCGCCGCCCGCCGCCCTGGCCGTGAGCGACGACGCCGGTGCCGGCGTGGTGGTGCTGGACCTGGGGCGCGAGCTGGACGCGGCGACCGAGTCGCCGGTGGTGGAGGTGCGCCGGGACGGCGGTGCGTGGCTGCCCGTGCCGTCCGCCGCGGTCGCCGGTGCGGCCGGCACGTCGCTGGTCGAGGTCGCCCGCCCGGTCGAGCCGGGTGCTCACGCCTACCGGGCCGCCGTGGTCGCGGGGGGTGCGGCGTCGCCGGTGCGCACCGACCGCACCCGCGTGCTGGTGGCTCCCGCCCTCCTCGGCGGGCTGCACGTCGAGGACCTGCCCGAGCAGGGGCTGGTGCGGCTGGTGCCGGGCCGTGCCGTCGACCTGGGCCGCGAGGAGCTGGTCGTCGAGGTGCGCCGCGGCAGGGCGGCGTGGGTGCCGGTACCGACGGCAGGGGCGGGGGAGGTCGCGGCCGTGGTGGTGCCGCGACCGGTCGCCGCGGGGTCGTACACCTACCGCGTGAGCGTGCGCGTCGCGGGCGCCTGCTCGGACAAGCCCACCGCCACCGGCGACAGGGTCGTGGTGGCCCCGCGCTCGCCCGGGTGGCTGAAGGTGCGCAACCCCCGCACCGGCACGGTGGAGTTCCTGCTGCACCCCGCTCCGGACGAGGGGGAGGCGCCGGTCTTCGAGGTGCGGCGCGGTGGGGGGGCGTGGCGGGCGGTGAGCCCCGCACCGGTGCGCGGCGCCGAGGACGCCGCCCGGTTCAGCGCGGCGAGCCCGGCGACCCCGGGTCGCTACGCGTACCGGGTGTCGGTGCGTGCGTTCGGCGCGACGTCGGCTCCCGTGGAGGCGGAGACGGACTTCACGGTGCGCTGACGTCCTCCTCACCCTGGAACACGACTTCTCGTGACGGATCAGTCACGCAGAGGCGACACTGGTGGCTGCGCCGTCGCCGGAAGGCCCGGGCACCGACGCGCGCAGGTCCCCCAGGAGGCCGCGTGGGCAGCCCGCCGCAGCGCACCACGGACGCCCACGGCGAGAGCCCGGAGGTCCAGCGCCTGCTGGACCTGGCGCGCGTCCACCTGGGCATGGACATCGGGTGGGTCTCGCACTTCACCGAGGACCGTCAGCGGATCAGCGCGCTCAGCGGGGACGGCGCGAGCATGCACGTCGCGGTGGGCGACGCCCCGCCCCTGCAGGAGTCGTTCTGCGTGCGGGTGCTCGCCGGCAACCTGCCACCCGTGGTCCCCGACGCGCGACGGGACCCCCGCACCCGCGACCTGGCGGTCACCGCGCGCCTGGGCATCGGCTCCTACGTGGGCGCCCCGCTGCACGACGCGGCCGGTGCGGTGGTGGGGATGCTGTGCTGCCTCAGCCGCGGTGCGGGCCCGCACCTGGGCCTGGACGCCGCCCGCTACCTGGGGCTGGTCGCCGACCTCGTCAGCGACCACCTCACCAGCCCCACCGCGCTGCAGCGGCGCGCGGAGGCGGAGGCCCGCCGGCAGGTGCGTCAGGTCCTCGACACCGGCGACGTGCGGGTGCTCTTCCAGCCGGTGCTGCGCCTGGCCGACCGCGCCGTCGTGGCCCACGAGGCGCTGGCGCGCTTCGACGCGCCGTGCTTCCCGCGCCCGGACCTCGCCTTCGCCGCCGCGACCCGCGTGGGGCTGGGCGTGCCGCTGGAGCTGCTGGCCGCGCGCACCGCCCTGGAGCAGCTGCACCGCGTGCCGGCGGGCACCGCCCTGAACGTGAACGTCTCGGCGGAGGCGCTGGGCGACCCGGAGGTGCAGGGGGTGCTGCTGCACCACGCCGAGCGCGCCGCGCGCACCGGCCGGCGCGTCGTCGCGGAGGTCACCGAGCACACCCAGGTCACCGACTACCCGGCCCTGCGCGAGGCGGTGCGGCGCGTGCGCGCCGGCGGGGTGGGCATCGCCGTGGACGACGCCGGTGCCGGCTACGCGAGCTTCCGGCACGTCCTGCAGCTGCGCCCGGACACCATCAAGATCGACGTCAGCCTCGTGCGGGAGGTCGACACCGACCCGGTGCGCCAGGCCCTGGTCCGCTCCCTGGTCGAGTTCGCCACCGACGTCGGCGCGTCCCTGGTGGCCGAGGGCGTGGAGACCGCGGCGGAGGCGCAGTCCCTGCAGCGCCTCGGCGTGGAACTGGTGCAGGGGTACCTGTACGCGCGCCCGGCGGCCCTGCCGCAGGACGGGCCCGCCGGCGAGGACGCCCCGCCCCCCGACCGCACCGTGGTCCTGACCCCCCACGACCTCACCACCCACGAGGCCACCACCCACGAGGCCACCACCCACGAGGCCACCACCCACGAGGCCACCACCCGGGAGGCCACCACCCGGGATCTGACCAGCCACGACCTGACCCGGCGCGGCCCCGCCTGACCCCTCCCGCGGTGATCTTGCACGGGTGAATCCTCAACCGTGCGGGATCACCGCGGGGGTGGGGGGTGTCAGCCGCGGGCGACCTCGGTGCGCCCGGTGCCGCGCACCACGACCGCCCGCCACGGCGCGGCCGTGTCCGCCCGGACGGTCGGCACCCCGTCGCGCCAGGTGGTGGTGAACGTCGCCGCGACCGCGCCCGTGGTGTCGGGGACCGTCGTGGTCACCGTCGAACTCCCCGCCGGCGGGAACAGCAGCAGTTCCACCCCGTCGGCGTAGTCGTAGTCCGGCCGCTCGTCCACCGCGCCGAGCGGCAGCACCGCCCCGGGCCGCACCAGCAGCGGCAGGCTGTCGGGCGCGTGCGTCTCGGTGCGCCAGGCCGGGCCCTGCACGACCTCACCGGTGAGCAGGTGCGTCCAGGACCCCTCCGGCACGTAGTACGTCACCTCCCCGCTCGCGGACATGACGGGGGCCACGAGCAGGTCCGGGCCCAGGAAGTACTGGCGGTCCAGGAACGCCGCGGTCGGGTCGTGCGGCAGTTCCAGCAGCGCCGGGCGCATGACGGGCGCGCCCGTGGTGTGCGCCTCGACGGCGGCGGTGTACAGGTACGGCATCAGCCGCATCTTCAGCTTCGTCCAGTCGCGCGCCGCGCGCACCGCCGTCTCGCCGAACACCCACGGCACCCGGTAGGAGGAACTGCCGTGCAGGCGGCTGTGCGAGGACAGCAGTCCGAACGTCAGCCACCGGGTGAACAGGTCGTCGTCGGGCTTGCCCTCGAAACCACCGATGTCGTGGCTCCAGAACCCGAACCCCGACAGCCCCAGCGACAGCCCACCGCGCAGGCTCTCCGCCATCGAGGAGTACGTGGAGTCGCAGTCACCGCCCCAGTGCACCGGGAACTGCTGCCCGCCGGCGGTGGCGGACCGGGCGAACAGCACGGCCTCACCGCGACCGCGGACCTCCTCGAGGAGTTCGAAGACGGTGCGGTTGTACAGCTGCGCGTAGGAGTTGTGCAGCTTCTCGGGGTCCGAGCCGTCGAAGGGCACCACGTCGAGCGGGATGCGCTCGCCGAAGTCGGTCTTCAGGCAGTCCACGCCGGAGGCCAGCAGGGGGCGCAGGCAGTCGGCGAACCAGGCGCGGGCGTCGGGGTTGGTGAAGTCCACCACGCCCATGCCGGGCTGCCACAGGTCCCACTGCCACACCGAGCCGTCGGCGCGGCGCAGCAGGTACCCGGCCTCGGCGGCGGGACGGAACAGCGGGGAGGCCTGCCCGATGTACGGGTTGATCCAGGCGCTGACGTGCAGGCCGCGCTCGTGCAGCCGCTTGAGCATCGCCTCGGGGTCGCCGAACACCTCGGGGTCCCACTGGAAGTCGCACCACTGGTACTCGCGCATCCAGAAGCAGTCGAAGTGGAACACGCTCAGCGGGATGTCCCGCTCGGCCATCCCGTCGATGAACGAGGTGATGGTCGCCTCGTCGTAGTCGGTGGTGAACGAGGTGGACAGCCACAGGCCGAACGACCACGCCGGCGGCAGCGCGGGCCGGCCGGTGAGGGCGGTGTACTTGGCCAGCACCTCCTTGGGCGTGGGCCCGTAGATCACCAGGTACTCCAGCTCCTGGCCGCGCACGCTGGCCTGCACGGTGCCGACGCTCTCCGAGCCGATCTCGAAGGACACCTTCCCGGTGTGGTTGACGAACACCCCGTACCCGGCGTCGGACAGGTAGAACGGCACGTTCTTGTACGCCTGCTCGGTGGCGGTGCCGCCGTCGGCCTGCCACACGTCGACGACCTGGCCGTTCTTGACGAACGGCGTGAACCGCTCCCCCGTGCCGTACACGTGCTCGCCCACGCCGAGGTCGAGCTGCACGACGGTGTGGTGCTCCCCGTCGTCGGTGGTGACGATGCCGGTGCCCTTGGCGCCCGCGGTGGTCAGCGGGCGCCCGTCCCCGCTGAACCGCAGCGCGAAGGGCGCCTCCGGGTCGGTGTCCAGCTCCAGCGCCAGGCGCCCGGAGGTGAACCGCACGAGGGACCCGTCGCGCTCGGCGCGACCGGGGCTGACGTCTGCGGTGTTCAGCTCGAAGTCGGGGCCGCGGCGCACCCCGCCGGCGAAGTGGGTGGTGCGCACGGCGATGACGTCCTCGGCGGGTGCGGACCAGTCGAGCGTGAGCACCGGCCCCTTGAGGGTGTCGCCGCGGTGCCGGATGCGCTGCACGGGCGCGACGACCCGCACGGTGGACTCCCCGGTCTCCACGCGCCGGGCGTGCGCGGCCCACTGCGGGTGGACGCCGGGCCGGGAGAGCCAGTAACCGTCGGAGAACTTCACGCCGACACCTCCGTCGAGCCGGGGCGGGCGGCGCGCTGCGCCGCGGTGAGCCGCTGGAACCAGCGGTAGCTGTCCTTGGGGGTGCGCACCTGCGTGTCGTAGTCGACGTGCACGATCCCGAAGCGCTGGTCGTAGCCGAACGCCCACTCGAAGTTGTCCATGAGGGACCACACGTAGTACCCGCGCACGTCGGCACCCTTCGCGACCTGCTCGGCGACGGCGGCGAGGTGGCCGGCGAGGTACTCCACCCGGTCGGTGTCGTGCACGACGCCGTCCTCGCCGACGGCGTCGGCCTCCGCCGAGCCGTTCTCGGTGATCCAGATCGGCGGGCAGTCCGGGTAGCGCTCGGTCACGTCGGCGATCAGGCGCCCCAGCGAGGGCGGGTCCACGGGCCAGCCCATGGTGGTGCGCCGCAGGTGCGGCAGTTCCACCTGGCGCGTGCCGACGTCCATCGCGGTGCGCTTCGCCGGGTCCGCTTCGGCGTGCGGGGCGTCGGCGATCACGGCGGGCGTGTAGTAGTTGATGCCGAGGAAGTCGATCGGGGCGCCGATGACGTCCAGGTCCCCGTCGCGGCGGTAGGAGCCGTCGGCGAGCTCGCCCCAGGTCTGGCGCTCGGAGTCGGGGTAGCGCCCGGCGAGCAGGGGTTCGGTCCACACGAGGTTGTGGTGGGTCAGCGCGCGCAGCGCCGCGGCGCGGTCGGCCTCGGAGTCGCTGGCGGGGGTGACCTGGTCCAGGTTCAGGGTGATGCCGACCTCGCGGGCACCGGCCTCGCGCAACTGCGGCACGGCCAGGCCGTGGGCGAGCAGCAGGTGGTGGGCGGCGGCCAGCGCGGGCGTGCCCTCCTGCGCGCCGGGGGCGTGGTGGCCGTTGGCGTACCCGAGGAACGCCGAGCACCACGGCTCGTTGAGGGTGATCCAGCGGGTCACGCGGTCGGCGAGCGCGTCGGCGACGAGGCGGGAGAACTCGGCGAAGCGGTGGGCGGTGTCGCGCTCGCGCCAGCCGCCGGCGTCCTCCAGCTCCTGCGGCAGGTCCCAGTGGTACAGGGTCACGGCGGGGTCGATCCCGCGGGAGAGCAGCTCGTCGACGAGGCGGTCGTAGAAGGCGAGACCGGCCGCGTTGACGGGTCCGCGCCCGCCGGGCTGCACGCGCGGCCACGCGATGGAGAACCGGTAGGAGTCCACGCCGAGGTCGGCCAGCAGGGCGACGTCCTCGCGGTAGCGGTGGTAGTGGTCGCACGCCACGTCGCCGGTCGCGCCGCCCAGGGTCTTGCCGGGGGTGCGGCTGAACGTGTCCCAGATGGAGGCGGTGCGCCCGTCCTCGGCGGCCGCCCCCTCGATCTGGTAGCTGGCCGTCGCCGCGCCCAGCACGAAGCCGGGCGGGAACGTCGGGAGTTCGGGGGCGGTCACGGGGTCCTCCTGGGGCGCGGTGGTCCGGCGGCGGGGCCACCGGGGCACCGTCACCACCCCGTCGAAGCGCTTCGACGGGCTCGCCGATGACGCTAGGTCCCCTCCGGCCGCTGGTCAAGGAGCACCGGCCCGCCGGGAGCGGCGCTGGCGATACCGTCCCGGCATGGCGATGACGCTGGAGCAGCTGCGCGGGTTCGTCGCGGTCGCCGAGGAGCTGCACTTCGGCCGCGCCGCCGAGCGGCTGCGGATGACCCAGCCCCCGTTGAGCCGCCAGGTGCAGAAGCTGGAGCGCGCCGTGGGCGCGCAGCTGCTGGCCCGCGACAACCGCCGCGTGGAGCTCACCGCGGCCGGGGCGGCGTTCCTGCCCGAGGCCCGCCGCCTGCTGGCGCTGGCCGAGTCGGCCCCGGTGACGGCGCGGCGGGTGTCCTCCGGCGCGCGCGGCGTCGTGCACCTCGGCTTCACCGCCGCCGCCGCCTACGGACCGCTGGGTGCGCTGCTGAACACCGTCGGCCGGGAGCTGCCCGAGGTGCACCTGGACCTGCACGAGACGGTGACCAGCGCACAGCTGGACGCCCTGCGCCACGGCGAGCTGGACCTGGGCCTGGCCCGGCCGCCCTTCGACGCCGAGGAGTTCGACGCCCGCTGCCTGCACCGCGAGCAGATGCTCGTGGCGGTGCCCACCGGGCACCGGCTGACGGCGCTGGGCCGGCCGGTGGGGGCGCGGGACCTGGCGGACGAGCCGGTGGTCATGTACTCCCCCGCCGAGGCGCGCTACTTCTACGACCTGGTCGTCTCCTCGGTCCCGGTGGTGCACGGCAACGTCGTGCACACCGTGGGCCAGGTGCTGACGATGCTGTGGCTCGTGGCCGCCGGGCGCGGGCTGGCGTTCGTGCCGGCGTCGGCCGCGCGGCTGGGCGTCCCCGGGGTGGAGCACGTCCCGCTGGCGACGGCGGAACCGGAGCCGGTGGAGCTGCACCTGCTGTGGCGGCGGGGCTCGCGCAACCCCGCGCTGCGGCGGGTGCTGGAGGTCCTGGAGCAGGGCGTCGCCCCCCGGTGATGCCGTGCGGGCATCCCGCGATGCGAAGAGGGTCCTGGACGGGCATCGAGGGCCTTCGTACGGTGGTCGTGCCCGTCGGCGGCGGCCCCCGCGCCGGCCCCCGCGCACCGACCGACCGACCCGAGGACGTGTCCCCATGTCGCAGCTCGCCCCCGCAGACCTCGCCGCCCGCCTGGGTTCGGGGCTGCTGTCCTTCCCCGTCACGCACTTCGACGACGAGCTGCGCTTCGACGAGGCCCGCTACCGCGAGCACCTGGCCTGGCAGGCGTCGTTCGGCGTCGCGGGCCTGTTCGCCGGCGGCGGCACCGGCGAGGGGTTCTCGCTGACCTCCGCGGAGCTGGAGCGGGTCGTGCGGGTCGCGGTCGAGGAGATCGGCGGGAAGGTCCCCGTGGTGGCCTCCGCCACCGGCGGCACCGCTCAGGCGGTCGAGCAGGCCAGGGCCGCCGAGGCCGCCGGAGCCGACGGCATCCTGCTGCTGCCGCCGTACCTGACCGAGGCCAGCCAGGCCGGTCTCGTCGAGCACGTCACCGCCGTGTGCGCGGCCACGAACCTCGGCGTCATCGTCTACAGCCGCGCGAACGCCGTGCTGGAGGACGTCACCGTCCAGCAGGCCGCCGACCGCAACCCGAACCTGATCGGCCTGAAGGACGGCGTCGGCAACATCGAGCGGATGACGCGCACCTACGCCCGCCTGGGTGACCGCCTGCTCTACGTCGGGGGCCTGCCCACCGCCGAGACGTTCGCGCTGCCGCTGCTGCAGCTGGGCGTGACCACGTACTCCTCAGCGATGTACAACTTCGTGCCCGAGTTCGCGCTGGAGTTCTTCGCCGCCGTGCGCGCTCAGGACCGCACGAAGGTCTACGCGATGCTCAACGACTTCGTGATCCCCTACCTGGACATCCGGGACCGGCAGAAGGGCTACGCCGTCTCCATCGTCAAGGCCGGCCTGACCGCCGTCGGCCGCGACGGCGGCCGGGTGCGCCCGCCGCTGACCGACCTGCGTCCCTCCGAGCTGGCCGAGCTGACCGCCCTGGTGGAGAAGGTGCAGCAGAGGTGACGCCCGGGACGGTGCTGCCGGTGCGCACCCCCACCGTCACCGCGGTCGAGGTGGTCCCGGTGGCCGGGCACGACAGCGCGCTGCTGAACCTCTCCGGCGCCCACGCCCCGTACTTCACCCGCAACATCGCGATCCTCACCGACAGCTCCGGGAACACCGGCCTGGGCGAGGTGCCCGGCGGGGAGGCGATCCGCCGCACCATCGCCGACGCCGGTGAACTGCTCGTCGGGCAGCCGATCGCGCAGTACGCCCGGTTGCTGGCGCGCGTGCAGCGCGAGTTCGCCGACCGCGACGCGGCCGGTCGCGGGCTGCAGACGTTCGACCTGCGCACCACCGTGCACGCGGTCACCGCGCTGGAGTCCGCGCTGCTGGACCTGCTCGGGCAGCACCTCGGGGTGCCCGTGGCCGAACTGCTCGGCGAGGGGCAGCAGCGCGAGACCGTGCCGATGCTCGGCTACCTGTTCTACGTCGCCGACGCCGAGGCCACCGGCCTGCCGTACGTCACCGAACCCGACCCCGCCGACGACTGGGAACGGCTGCGCCGCCGCCCGGCCCTGACCCCCGAGGCCGTCGTCGCCCTGGCCGAGGCGGCGCAGCAGCGCTACGGGTTCGCCGACTTCAAGCTCAAGGGCGGGGTGTTCCCCGGCGAGCAGGAGGCCGAGGCCGTGCGCGCCCTGGCCGCCCGATTCCCGCAGGCACGGATCACCCTGGACCCCAACGGCGCCTGGCTGCTGGAGGAGGCCGTCGCCCTGGGCCGCGAGCTGCACGACGTCCTCGCCTACGCCGAGGACCCCTGCGGCGCCGAGGGCGGGTTCTCCGGCCGCGAGACGATGGCGGAGTTCCGCCGCCGCACCGGCTTGACGACCGCCACCAACATGATCGCCACCGACTGGCGGCAGATGGCCCACGCCGTCCGGTCCAACGCCGTGGACATCCCGCTCGCCGACCCGCACTTCTGGACGATGCGCGGCTCGGTGCGGGTGGCGCAGCTGTGCGACGACTTCGGCCTGACGTGGGGTTCGCACTCCAACAACCACTTCGACGTCTCCCTGGCGATGTTCACCCACGTCGGCGCCGCCGCACCCGGGTCGATCACCGCCCTGGACACGCACTGGATCTGGCAGGACGGCCAGGGCCTGACCACCGGACCGCTGCGCATCGAGGACGGGGCGATCCGGGTGCCGCAACGACCCGGCCTGGGCGTCGAGCTGGACCGCGACGCGCTGGACGCCGCCCACGAGCTGCACGTCGAGCACGGCCTGGGGGCCCGCGACGACGCCGCCGCGATGAGAACGATCGTGCCCGGCTGGACGTTCGACCCCAAGCGGCCCGCGCTGCGGCGCTGAGAACCCGAACACCGAGGAGGAACCCCGTGACCGACGTCGTCAGCACCGACCCCCGCACCGGCAAGGCCGTGGAGGTCGTCGCCGCCGAGACGACCCCCGATCAGGTCGCGGCCCTGTGCGAGGCGGCCCTGGCCGCCTCGCCCGCCCTGGAGGAGATGGGCCGCGAGCGCCGCGCCGCCCTGCTGGAGGCCCTGGCCGACGCGCTGGAGGCGCGCCGGGAGGACGTCGTGGCCATCGCCGACCGGGAGACCGCGCTGGGGGCGGGTCGCCTGAACGGTGAGCTGACCCGCACCGCGTACCAGCTGCGCCTGTTCGGCGAGGTGCTGCGCGAGGGGTCCTACCTGGAGGCCACGATCGACCACGCCGGGGACACCCCGATGGGCCCGCGCCCGGACCTGCGGCGGATGCTCCTGCCGATCGGGCCGGTCGCGGTGTTCGGCGCCAGCAACTTCCCGCTGGCGTTCTCCGTGCCCGGCGGCGACACCGCCTCCGCGCTGGCCGCGGGCTGCCCCGTGATCGTCAAGGCCCACGGTTCGCACCCGGCGACCTCGCAGCTCGTCTTCGACGTCATGGTCGCGGCGGCGCGGGAGGCCGGCGCCCCCGAGGGCACCCTGGGCATCGTGCACGGCCTTCAGGCGGGGGCGGCGCTGGTGGCGCACCCGGCGGTGCGGGCCGTGGGGTTCACCGGGTCCGTGCGCGGCGGCAAGGCGCTGCTGGAGATCATCGAGAACCGTCCCGACCCGGTCCCCTTCTTCGGCGAGCTGAGCAGCCTGAACCCCGTCGTGGTGACGCCGGCCGCGGCCGCCGAGCGCGGTCAGCAGATCGGCGAGCAGACCGTCGCCTCGTTCACCCTGGGGGCGGGGCAGTTCTGCACCAAGCCGGGCCTGGTGTTCGTGCCCGCCGGGGAGGGCGGCGACGCCGTGGTCGGCGCCATGACCGCCGCCGTGGCGCAGGCCCCCGCCCAGGTCCTCCTCAACGAGGGCATCGCGACCACCTACGGGAGCACCAGCGCCGAGCTGGCGCAGCTGCCGGGCGTGGAGGAACTCGCGCGAGGCGCCCAGCCGGAGGGTGCGGAGGGTTTCACCGCGGTGCCGCTGCTGCTGTCGGCGGACGCCGCGGACCTCCCGCACGGGGTGACGGAGGAGTGCTTCGGCCCGGTGAGCACCGTGGTGCGCTACGACGGCGAGGAGCAGCTGCTCTCGGCGCTGGAGGGCGTGCCGTCCTCGCTGACGGCGACGGTGCAGCGCGGGCAGGGTGAGACGGAGTTGCCGGCCACGGTGGCGCGGGCGCTGCGCGACCACGCCGGGCGCATCCTCTTCGACGCCTACCCCACCGGGGTGGCGGTGTCGTGGGCGCAGCACCACGGCGGCCCGTGGCCGTCGACGAACTCCCAGCACACCTCGGTGGGCACCAGCGCGATCCGCCGGTTCCTGCGGCCGGTGACGTGGCAGGGCGCCCCCGCCGAGGTCCTGCCGGCCGAGCTGACCGAGGAGTTCACCGGCATCCCCCGCCGCGTCGACGGCGTCCTGCGCACCCCCGCCGCCTGACCGAACTCCCCCTCCCCTCCCCTCCCCTCCCTGCGGTGATCTTGCACGGTTGAGCTCTCACCTTCGCAAGATCACCGCAGGGGGTGGGGCGCGGGCGAGAGCGGACGAGGAGGATGGGAGCGTGACGCACGAGACCCGCACCGCCTTCCCCGCCCGTGCAGCCCGCACCGGAGCACACCGCGTGGTCGTCGTGGGCGGTGGCGTCCTGGGTGCCTCGACGGCCGCCCACCTGGCCCGTGCCGGCGCTCGCGTCGACCTCGTCACCGAGGCGGAGGTCGCTTCCGGTGCCAGCGGCCGATCCCTGTCCTGGCTGAACTCGGCGGGTGCGCGCAGCGACGCGTACCACCGGCTGCGCACCGTCGGCATCGACCGCTACCGCACGTTCGCCACGCGCACCGGCCTGGACGACCGGGTCCGCTTCGACGGCGGCCTGACGTGGGCGGCGCCGGGTGAGAGCCACCGCGAGCGCCACGCCCACGAGCTGTCCACCGGTTACGACTCGGTGTGGCTGGCTCGGGACGAGGTGGCCGCCTGGGCGCCGGGCGTGGACGTCACCGCCGTCGCCGAGGAGGGGGCGGTGTTCAACCCGGGCGAGGGCTGGGTGGACCTGCCGCTGCTGGTCGACGCGCTGCTGGAGCAGGTGCGCGCCGCCGGCGGCGAGGTGCACACCGGCACCGGCCGCGCCCGCCCCGTCCTGACCGGTGGACGTGCGAACGGCGTGGCGACCGCATCAGGACGCGCGTTCACGGCCGACGCGGTGGTGTGGGCGACCGGGCCGTGGGTGCCGCGCGACCTCGCCGAACTGGGGGTGCACTTGCCGCAGTCGTCCCCCGTCTCGCTGCTGCTGGAGACGCAGCGGGTCGAGCACCCGCTGCGCGCGGTCCTGAACACCCCGCGGGTGGCGATCCGCCCCACCCCGCGCGGGACGTTCGTGCTGGACTCCGGCTGGTCGGAGCAGGAGGTCGTGGTCCACGACGACGGCGACCACGAAGTGCGCGGCTCCACGGTCGCCGGGTTGCTGGACGAGGCGTCGAGGGTCCTGGTCGGCAACCCCCGCCTGGAGGCGGTGCGCCGGGGCGTGGGCCCCAAACCGGTCCCCGGGGACGGCGAACCCGTCGTCGGCGAGCTGCGCGAGGTGCCCGGGCTGCACGTGCTGTTCACCCACAGCGGCGCCACGCTCGGCCTGGTGCTCGGGGAGTTCACCGCCCGCGAGGTGCTCGAGGAACGCGTCCCGCTGCTGGAACCGTTCAGGCCGGAGCGCTTCACCACCGCCCGCTGACGCCTCCCGCCGCGAACGCGCCAGCGGACCGCGCCGCGCAGGGCCGCACCCGGACCTCCTCCGGGCCGCCGCGCCGGGTGAACGACGTGCAGACGACGACGAGGGCGTCGGGGTCGCCGAGCCAGAGGTGGTCGCCGTTGCGGACGAACGCGGAGCCCCGGACCACCGACGGCCGGCAACCGCTCGCCAGGAGCGCGGTGTCGTTGGAGGCGAACGTGCTGCGCTCGACGAGGAAACCCGGGCGGTGGCACATCACCCCGATGTTGTTGCGCTGCACCAAGCTCTCCCGCAGGGTGAACGGCCCTCCCGGCTCGCCGGACTGGACGGCCACGCCCGTGAAGTTCTCCTCGACCCTCGAGCGGTGGACGGCCAGCTGCCCCTGCGCGGTGGCGCCCGTGTTGTTGCCGCGCAGCAGCGAGGTGGTGACGAACAGGGAGCTCCCGTCGGCGACGACGGCGCCCACCCCGTTCGACTCCAGCCGCACGTCCGCCAGGGCCGCGCTGCGCGGGGACCTGCCCCACCCCACCCGGACGCCGACGTCCCAGCCGGCGATGCGACCGCCGCGGATCGTGACGTCGTGCGCCTCGACCGAGATCCCGTGGGCGGCGGCGGAACGGCCCGCCACGAGGCCGGGGCCGGTGATCTCGTGACCGTCGAGGTCGACCTCGACGCCGTCGGCGGCCACGACCAGCCCGCTGGGACCGGGGCAGCGCAGGTCGGCGGCGAGGCGGACGTCGGCGGTGATCGTCTCGCCGCACGCGACCCGCCGGGCCGGGGGCTCCGGCGTCGCCAGGGCGTGGGCCGCGACGGCCGCCAGGACCACGACCACCGCGACGACCGGCGCCCGCGAGCGACGACGCCCCCGCGACCGGTGGGGGTCCCGGGGGGTCGCGGTCAGGCGGTGACCCGCAGCGGCGTCACCGTCTCGTCGTCGTCCTCGGCGGTGTGCCGCGGTGCGGGGTGCTCCACGAGCGCGATGACGCGCGCGGCCATGAACCGCGCCGTGCGCACGGCGGTCCCGCCGCGGGTCACCTCCGTGACCTCCACGAGGCCGCGCCCGTGCGCGACCTCCACGCGGCGGCCCGCGCGGGTCGCCTCGACGTCGTACGTGCGGGTGTCGCCGCCGGCTTCGACGACGATCTCCACGCGATCACCCTTCACCGTGGCCTCCTGGCGGGGTTCGAGGGGGTGGGGCCCACTGCTCGGGGCCTCACCCGTTCCAACGCTCGCGGCGCCCCGCTGCTTCCCGCGCGCGGGGTTCCGCGGGGCCCGCCGAGCCCTCGCCGGGAGCCCGGGCTCAAGCCCCGGTAGGTGCCTGCCGACACCACGTGGACTGGTCCGACCCCCGCGCCAGACGTCTCCCGTGGAAGGAACCGCTGTGAGCACCGTCCCCGCTCCCGCAGGCCCGGGCAGCGCGAGCGCGCGCAACAACGTGACCGTCCACGGCCGCCCGGACGGCCCGGTGGTGCTGTTCCTGCACGGTTTCGGATCGGACCAGGGCACGTGGCAGCGACTGCTGCCCGCCTTCCTCGCGGAGCACCGCGTCGTGCTGCTGGACCAGGCGGGCGCCGGCCGCTTCGACCCGGCCGCCTACGAGCGCGAGAAGTACCGCAGCCTCGACGGGTACGCGGCGGACCTCGTGGAGGTCTGCGAGGAGCTGGACCTGCGCGACGCCGTGGTGGTCGCCCACAGCGTCAGCTCGATGATCGCCGCGCGCGCCGCGCTCCGCGCACCGCAGCGCGTCGGTCGGCTCGTGATGCTCGCCCCGTCGGCGCGCTACGTCGACGACCCCGCCACCGGCTACGACGGGGGCTTCTCGGACGAGGACGTCGAGGAACTGCTGGCGTCGCTGGACCACAACTACCTGTCGTGGACCGCGGCCGTCGCCCCCATGATCATGGGGAACCCGGACCGCCCCGAGCTCGGCGAGGAGTTCACCGGTTCCTTCCGCCAGCTCGACCCCTCGACCGCCCGCGACTTCGCGCGGGCCACGTTCCACACCGACTCCCGCGAGCTGCTGACCCGCGTGGGCACGCCGTGCGTCGTGCTGCAGTGCCGCGACGACGCCCTCGCCCCCGACTCGGCCGTCCGGGAGGTCGCCTCCCGGCTCCCGCACGCGACGCTGGTCCCGCTGCGGGCGTCCGGGCACTGCCCCCACGTCAGCGAGCCCGCCGAGACGGCGGCGGCGATCCTCGCGCACCTGCCCTCGTGGACGTGACGGCCGCGGCCCCCTCCGCCGCCGCGGCACCGGAGGGCACCGGCGACTTCGCGGAACTGTTCGACGACGCCCCCTGCGGGTACCTGACCACGAGCGACGACGGTCGGATCACCCGCGTCAACACCACGTTCCTGGCCTGGTCCGGGTACCGGCGCGAGGACCTGCTGGGGTCGGCGTTCGGGCGACTGCTGCCGGTGGGTGACCGGATCCTGTGGTCGGCGCACTGCGCGCCGCAGCTCGGCACGACCGGCAGCGTGAGCGAGGTCGTCGTCGAGGTCCTCGCCGCCGACCGCACGCGCCGCCCCGCGCTGATCACCGCCACCCGCGTTCCCGCGCGCGCCGGCGCGGACGCCGAGGTGCGGGTCATCGTGTTCAGCGCACCGGAGCGACGCGCCCACGAGAAGGAGCTCGTCGCGGCGCTGAACCGCGTGGAGGAGTCCGAGAACCGCCGCGCCGCCGCGGAGGCCGACGCGCGCCGCCGCGCGCTGGAGGACCCCCTGACCGGGTTGTCGAACCGGGCGGGGCTGTCCGCGCTCCTGGAGTCCGCGCTCGCGGAACCCGGCGGGCGCCCCGCCGTGCTGGTCGTGGACCTGGACCACTTCAACGTCGTCAACGAGAGCCTGGGCACCGCCGCCGGCGACGAGCTCCTGCTGACGGTGGCCGGCCGGTTGCGCGCGGCGGTGCGCGAAGGCGCCACGGTCGCCCGCTTGTCCGCCGACGAGTTCGCGGTCCTGGACGACTGCGGTGACGCGCAGCGGTGCCGCGCCCTGGCCGAGCGGATCCTTCAGGTCCTGACCGTCCCGGTGGTCCTCGACGGTCTGGAGATCGTCACGTCCGCGAGCATCGGCACCGCCGTGGCGACGGCGGGCACGGACTCCGCGGACCGGCTGCTGCACGACGCCGGCGTGGCCATGCACCGCGCCAAGGCCCGCGGCCGCAACCGCGTCGAGGTGCACGACCCGCACCGCACCGACGCGGCCGTCGACCGCCTGCGCCTGCTGGGGGAAATGCGCCGCGGCATCGCCGACGGTGAACTGCGCCTGCACTACCAGCCGCGCGTCGGCCTGCGCGACGGCGCCGCCACGGGCGCCGAGGCGCTGGTGCGCTGGCAGCACCCGGAGCGCGGGCTGCTGCCGCCGGCGGCGTTCATCGACCTGGCCGAGCAGTCCGGCCTGGTGCGCGAGCTCGGCGCGTGGGTGCTCGACGCGGCCGTCGCCCAGGCCGCCGCCTGGGCCCGCGACCCGCGGCGCGCGACGGTCGAGGTGGCGGTGAACCTGTCCACCCGGCAGCTGACCGAACCGGGCCTGGTGGAGGCGGTGACGGCGGCGCTGACCCGGCACGGCCTGGCGGCGGACCTGCTGGTGCTGGAGGTCACCGAGACGGCGCTGGCGACCGACCCGGACGCCGCGGCGGCGACCCTGGCGGCGCTGAAGGCGCTCGGCGTCGGCATCGCCGTGGACGACTTCGGCACCGGGTACGCGAGCCTGACGTACCTGCAGCGCTTCCCCGTCGACGAGCTGAAGATCGACCGCTCGTTCGTGACGGGCCTGGGCGTGAACGACGGCGACACCGCGATCGTGCGCACCTGCGTGCAGCTCGCCCACGCGGTGGGGGTGCGCGCGGTCGCCGAGGGCGTGGAGACGCGCGAGCAGCTCGACGCCCTCGTGGAGATGGGGTGCGACTTCGTGCAGGGGTACTTCTTCTCCCGGCCGCTGGAGCCGGACGCGTTGCAGGAGTGGGCCCGGGCGCGCTGACCCGTTGCGCGCCGGTTCCTCACGGACCGGTGGGCACCAGGGGCGCGATCCGGCGCACCGCCTCCACCAGGGCGTCGGGCGTGCTCGCCGCGTACCCCAGCAGCAACCCGGGCGGCCCCGGCCGCACCCGGTGCCACGACAGCGGGTGCACGAGGACCCCCGCCCCGGCGGCGCGCTCGGCGATCTCCACGTCGCTGCCGGGTTCCCGGTTCGGGAACGTCACGAGCAGGTGCAACCCGGCTGCGACCCCCTCCACCCGCGCGGCGGGCAGGTACCGGTGCAGCGCCGCCAGCAGCGCGTCCCGACGGGTGCGCTGGCGGCGGCGGACCCGGCGGACGTGGCGTTCGAGGTCGCCGGCGGCGATGAGCTCGGCGAGGACGAGCTGCGGCAGGGCGGGGTTGCCGAGGTCGGCGGCGTGCTTGGCCGCCAGCAGGTCCGCCCGCACCCGGTGCGGTGCGACGAGCCAGCCGATGCGCGCACCGGGCACCAGGGTCTTCGAGGTGCTGCCGGTGCAGGCGACGTCCTCGGGGGCGGAGGTCTGCAGCGCGGGCACGGGCGCCCGGTCGTAGCGGTGCTCGGCGTCGTAGTCGTCCTCGACGACGAGGTTCCCGCCGCGCGCCCACTCCAGCAGGTCGCGGCGGCGCTGCGGCGCGAGCACCACCCCGGTGGGGAACTGGTGCGCGGGCGTGAGCAGCACCGCCTCCACCCCGCTGCGCGCGAGCGCGTCGACGCGCGCGCCGTGCCCGTCCACCGGGACGGGTTCGGGCTGCAGCCCCCAGTGCGCCAGGGTTTCGCGGGCGCCGCGCGCCCCGGGGTCCTCCACACCGATCCGCGTCACGCCCCGGGCGCGCAGGACCTGCGCGAGCAGCGCGAGGGACTGCGCGACACCCGCGACCACGAGGACGTCGTCGGCGCCGACGCGCATCCCGCGGGTGCGGGCGAGCCAGCCGGCGAGTTCAGCGCGCAACCGGGGGTGGCCGCGCGGGTCGCCGTAGCCGAGGTCGGTGCCGGTGGCCTCGCGCAGCACGGTCCGTTCGGCGCGCAGCCACGCCGCGCGCGGGAACGCCGCCACGTCGGGCACGCCCGGTGATAGGTCGAACTCCACGCCGGTCGTGCGCGGCGGCCCGGGTTCGACGGGAACCCCCGGCGGGGTGGGGGCCGCTGCCGCCAGCACCCGCGTCGCCGACCCGGTGCGGGCGGCGACGAGGCCCTCGTCGGCCAGGCGCCGGTACACCTCCACGACCACGCCGCGCGAGACGCCCAGGTCGCCGGCGAGCACCCGCGTCGACGGCAGTGCGTCACCCGGCGCGAGACGTCCGTCGGCGACCGCCTCGCGCACCCGCCGCACCAGTTCCCCGGTGATCCGCCCGCGCGGCACGGAGCGGACGTCCAGCGACAGGAAGTCGGCACCCGTCCCGTCCACCCGCGCTCCCGTCGTCGGCCACTCGAGCACCGGTCCACTCGACCCGCGCGCGATCGGACCTGTCGAGCGATCCACCGCGCGGTCAGCATGCCACTCGTGCCCGCCCCCACCCCCCTCCCGCGCCTCGCCCGCAGAACTCCCCCCGCACCCGGTCCGCGGTGGCCCGCGGTGCTCACCGGCACGGCCGCGATGGCCCTGGTCGGCAGCAGCGCCGCCGTGTCCGGCGCCCTGGTCGACGCACCGCTGTGGACGGTCCAGGCCCTGCGGTACGCGGCCGCGTCCCTGCTGCTGCTCGCCGCCGCCCGCGCGAGCGGGCAGCGCCTGCACCGCCCGCACGGGACGGAGTGGGCCTGGCTGGTGGGGGTCTGCGCGGTCGGGCTGGTGGTGTTCAACGTGGCGGTGGTGGGGGGGGGGGGGCGCCCCCCCCCCCCCCCCGGCGGCGGGGGCGCGGCCGGGGGGCCCCGCAGGCCGTGGGCGAACTGGACGGGGCTGCAACTGACGCG